>JANYAB010000652.1 GCA_025355225.1 Bacteroidota bacterium | reverse complement strand
TATAAGTTGGCCCAATGATATTTTCAAACGGCCGCTAAGTTGTTAAAAACGAGTAAAAAATAAAAGCCCCCTTGCACTTGCTGCTTGGGGGCTTTCAACCTAAACCTTATCACAATTAAACCAGCAAGATTGCCAGTTCATATATAATAACGCAATTACTATACCAGAATTGTGTATCGTACCTATTTTTATGCTATTGATTTTATTTGGCCGTTTTATGGTTCCCCAACTGTAATTAATTATATTTAATGTGTTAATTAGATTACAAAAGTGTTTCTTTTGCCATACACTTTAGTAAAATTATAGTTGTTTTGATACACTGCGTTTGCGCAGATAGGCATCAAATAAAAACAGCCCTAAAACCACATCAAAAAATAGGAACCCTTTTATAACCGGTCCGTTAAAATAATTTTTCACATCAGGCAATTTCAAACCGTCAGGCAGATGAACTGAAATTTTGACAGGCGATAAATGCAAATTTGACAGCACGAGTACGACCAAAATAACAATTGTCAATATGAAAAATGCCGCAATTCCCCGGATTATGCGCTTGTCAACCACTGCCTTGAGTGGTTTTTGAGCGTACTCAGCACGTATGCCTTCCATTACATTATAAGTGAAGGCCATTGAGGGCTCTTCCGGCTCCATTTTTGAAAATTCCAGATCAAGGCTTAATAATTCCTGGTATTTGCGCTGGTAAACTTCATCCTGCGCAAGTAGTATATCAATAGCCTTTTGCTCATCTTTTGAGCATGTGCCATCAATATAGTTCCAAAGTCTTTCTTCCACGTTATTCATATCAATTCTTTAACCTCATGTTTTAAATTGCGCTCCAGCTTTTCTTTCAAACGCTGACGCGCCCTGAATAGTTTTACTTTAACGGTATTCGCTTCCATGCCCAATGCCTGGCCAATCTCTTCCAGCGATTGTTCGCCCATATAAAACAAGGTAATTATCGCCCCATCATCGGGCAGCAATTGTGCTATCGCCTGGTTTAGATAATACGACCTTGATTTATTTTCAGCTGAATTCACATCAAACCCCGCGGAATGATTTTCAAGCTGAATATACGTATCTTCATCATCAATTGAATCCGTATCAACTCTTTTCTTTCGTAAAAATGTCATGGCTGTGGTATATACAATACTATACAGCCAGGTACTGAATTTTGATTGCCGTTGAAATGAGGATAAAGAGCGGTATGCTTTAATAAAACAATCCTGCGCAATCTCTTCTGCGTCTTCGCGGTTTTTGCTAAAACGCATGGCAAGTGTAAAAACAAAACGCTGATGACGTTTAATCAGGTCAGCATAGGCCGACTGGTTTCCGGCCAGGGTTTGTTCTATCAACTCAATATCTGAAAGCTTGCTTTGCATGTTACAATCTCTCTGACAACCTTCGCGCTGTTTAGGTTACAGCTCTTTTGTAAATATAAGTTAAAAAAGCTCAACTTGTTTTTAGTAGCAGCGGCAAGTGGCAGTAGCACTATATAAGAGTAGCAGTGGCAGGTGGCAGTGGCAGTATATATAGTACCGATTATAGTTCGGACTGCTACCGCTACTCAAAACTGCAACTTTTTTCAAAAGAAGTGTAACCTCCCTAAAAACCAAGTCGTCATAGCTTACAAATACACCAAAATGGTGGGTTTAAACAAAAAATTATTAACTTAAAAAAATAAATATTATGGACCATATGGATACCGGAAATTTAGGAGTAATGGCAGGGATCATTATTTCGCTTGGCTTCTTCGCAATGCTCTTTGGGGTGTTTTACCTTTACAAAAGAGAAAGAATGGCGATGATTGAACGTGGAATGGACCCACGGAGGTATAAGCCACAATCAGCTCCTTATCAAAATTTAAAGTGGGGCTTGTTACTGATCGGCGCAGGTTTAGGACTATTTCTTGCCTATCTTTTAGATAGCACCGCTTTTAAGGCTCAGGAAGATAACGTCGCTTTATATTTTGCACTAATAGGCATATTCGGTGGCTTGGGTCTGTTTACTTCTTACCTTATCGAGAAGAAGGAAATAACTAACAGATCTGATAAGGAATAAGCCCATAAGAGTCAAGAATTAAGAGTCAAGAACCAGGAGTTAAGAATATCAGTGTTATATCCTGACTCGTACATCTTGATTCTTGACTCTATCCTAAAGGTATTTCTCCTTTATTATCGCCAGGTGATGTAGTTCGTGCCCGGCAATAATGTATAAAATTGCTCTTACCGATATCGTGTTACCACTGGCCATTCCTTTTTTGTCCAACTGTTCGTGGGTTAAGGCACGGATAAGGTAAAGGTTGGATTCCCTGGTAGCCCTGAATTCAGATGCAAGGCTCTTTATTGTGCGATCATTAAAGTTAGCGTTGTTTACATATATATCCTGGTCAAATCCCGGAAGCTCTGCATAATTGCGCGAAAAGCACAACAACCGATATGCAAAAGTACGCTCGGTGTCTATCATGTGCCCCAGGA
>JANYAB010000636.1 GCA_025355225.1 Bacteroidota bacterium | reverse complement strand
TATACGCGTTTACAGATCGCCGAATGGTGATATTATTTTGAGTTTGAACATAGATTCATAAGGTGGTTTTATGATTTCACTGTTGTCCGATTTCTCGAACTCGGATAGCAGGGGAAGACATAGTAAAACTTGTTCTGATAGGCCATTTTAGTTTTGAGTTAATTGCTTAGCACCGGGTATTCGCGTCAGTAAAGGGGTAAATATGTTTGATGATTATTATATATTTGAATGAATCTAATATAATCCAAAAAATACTAAACCTTCATACGATGCCATTCACGATTAAATGCTCAGATGGAAACTGTAACAAGAAAACAAAGTCAGCCAATATTGTTGAACTAATAAACAAACACAGAGATGGAAATGGTCAGTTCATTTGTGCATGCGGACAAAGAGGTTATATTGAGAAGTCGTTTTCTTTACAAGAAAAGGGACAAGTTTGGGAACCTTACCTTCAAGGAATAATAACCCTAGGTAAATTCTGTGACTCATATCAACCATTCGTTTTTAATGTTAGCTATTCGCCCAATGGTAAAACCGATTCATTATGGTTCTCCTATTATAAAGACCTTCGTAAACAAGGTGGACGATTAAAATTAGGTTATGGGCCTGGCGGGCCTCCGGTTCTTCACAAGGACATGCTCAAAGAACTCATAAAAAAATTAATAGAACTACAGATTTTAACTAAGGAGGAGATTAAATTATTGGCTGACTAAGAGTTAATCAAATATCAACAGTGATATACATTTTGGGTTAAAATTGGAGGTTTTTAATTTTTCTCTTTCGAGTCTATTTTCTTTGTTTAAAGACAGTCTGGCATGATTTTGTTCTTTGATAGAGGTGAAATATGATAAAATCGTCCTATTGTAAGGTGTTTATAATCTACATTTGTTGATAATTTTGGAGAACTCTGATTTGCATCCACTTTAAAAAGCTATTAGATTTGTTATAACAAAAAACCCCGAAGCTGACACTTCGAGGTTTTTCCGGCTTGACCATAAAACTTGCTTGTTATTATGTTTAGTCCGTACTTCTAAAAGCCTTGCGGGGCTCTTATTCAGATATTAGAAAGGAGCTTTTCAGCTCCTTTACCATATACAAATTTACCGTTCACGGTAACCTATTTAAATTCAGAGTTTTCCACAACATGTGGAGCCAAAGCTTATTGTTATTAATATTAAACATTAAGTAGCTGTCCTACAGGCTATTGAGCTTGTGGAAAACTATAAATTACGAAATAAAACTCTTTTTGTTAATTAATTATTACATGGTTAAGTAGTTGATTATTAATTAGATAGAAATATAGGTTTATGTCTGAACTAGTTCAAGTATTAAGGTTACGGCCACTTTAAATTATGGTTATTGTCATTTAAAACGTGGTTAAAATAAAAATTGCATCTAAAATGATATATACCATCATAAACAGGACGAACCGAAAACAACACTAGACCTAATTGCTGCGCTGCTATGCCTTGAACAAAGTCTTGATATTTTAATATTGAATTTCAGTTACATATTCGGAGACTTAAACCTCTCTAGGTCAACTGCGGCTTTCTAAATTTTATTACTTAACTTCATTTATACTTTAAGCTACAAGCTGGGATGCTTGTGTTTAATGTGGGTAATCATGACATACAGCATTAGACAAAAATTGTTCGCAGACTTTATGCTAAAAAAAATTGGCATAACTGATACTAAGGATATTGACATTTATTTATCTCATTTGGAAAAATTATATGGTCGCATGGTGAGTTACCCTAATGAGAGTAATTACGGAGGGATTGGTTGGTATTATTCAGTCAGTGGTTGCATAGAACAGATTAAGGAAGAGGTAGATTTAAAACAAGCAAAACAAGAAGTCAAACTTGTAAAAACAAAGCCCACCTTTACAGCTACAGATTTAGCCAATTATGACTATTGTCCAGCAAGCTTTGTCATTAGCAATTCGTTCCTCATTGAAAATCGAAGCGGGATGGAATTTACTGAAACCGGCAAACAATTACATGAGCAGTTATTAGCTTCGAGAACAACATGGCAAGAAGATGATGCAGTTTATTCGTCAAGTGGTATTGACGCAAAAATAGTTCGTGAAAGCCGACTAGTTTTCGCGGGTCACCAAGATGAAAATAAAAAATTCGCCAACGGCAATTGGATTGGTGTTCCAGACTACATTTTCCAAGACTCGGAAGACAAATTCTTCGTTGTAGAGGAAAAATTTCATAAAAAGAAAGATCCTCAAAAAATGAGTTCAAGTGAACGAATGGACGAAGCCTATGGGGGCAGTGGGATTGATGAAGTTGCTGATAAAGAAAGAAAGGAATGGTCTGAACATAAAGGTTATTTTTTTTCAAACCATATTGTGCAATTGGTTTCTTACCTAAAGAATATTAAAGAATACTCGATTTCCTACGGGTATCTCTTGTATTGGTACTACGACTTTGACAGAAATAATGAACCTTACATCCATAAGGTTGTAGCGAAGAAAGTCGATCTTAATGAAGAAACAGAAAAACTTTATTCTCAATCTGTAAAAGGCATTGAAGAACTTAAGGCATTAAAACAAATCACATTTCCGGTTGATAAACTAAATATGAAAAAATGTGCCGGATGCGTCGTTAACAAATATTGCGGACATAAAACAAGGCGTTTTTCAAAACTAATATTCCCTTACGAACACCACTATCTGAACTTGTACTACGCCATATTTCCAGAAGAGTTGAAAAAAACAACACCATAAAGTTGTCGGGACATAAAAATTGCATTATTTCCAACGCAGAAGTAAGACATTTCCGATATTTGTCATATATAACCCCTAAAACAACCTCAACTGCTCCACCGGTTTCTTCGCCTTCCCAAAAACCGTACTTCCGCCATATTTCCATGAATTTTTTCTTTCCGTTTCTATCACTTGCTCAAAATTGGCGTTGGGGGTAAAATCCTTTTCGGCGTTCTCTGCAATTTTGTGCAGGCGTTTAATGGCCTCGTTCTTTTCGTTTTGTCCCAGTTTGGCTTTGTGGATGGCAGTTTGCAGCACGCCTAAAGTTTCGTCATATATTTTTATGGGGACAGGGAAGGGGTGACCGTCCTTGCCGCCATGCGCAAACGAGAACCGGGCAGGGTCCTTAAAGCGGGAGGGAGTGCCGTGGATCACCTCGCTCACCAGCGCCAGGGATTGCAGGGTGCGCGGCCCCAGACCCTCTAATAGAAGCAGTTCTTCAAAATCAGCAGGCCGTTTTTCATGCGCCAGCCAAAGTACCGCACCCAAACGTTTCAGGTCGACATCCTTAGCTTGCACATCATGGTGCACGGGCATCACCAGTTTGCTGATCTCTTTTAACATGGTTTCCGGGTTCTCACCGGCAATCTGCATTACCCCGTTACGGGATGGGGCAGCTGTTTTATCGGCCATATTCAAAATATAGCCGGTGTTTTTACCATAAATAGAGGTGTGCGGGTCATCCACAAAGGAGGTGAGCGCATCCGAGTGCCAGTGGTAACGCCTGGCGGTTTTGCTTTGCGCGCTCATGCCTTGTTGCACCACCGTCCATTTGCCTTCGTCGCTTAAAATAAAATTATGGGTATACAGCTGGAAACCGTCCTGTATGGCGGTATTGTCCACCTTGGCGCTCAGCTTACTGCATTTTACCAAATAGTTGCCGTCGAGGCCGGTGCTTTCACTTATTTTTAATAACTCGTTAGGCGTATTCCGGGAGTGATTGCCCTTTCCGCCGCAAATATAAATACCCAGTTCCCTGCTGCGCGGGTTAACGGCCCGTTTTAACGCGCCCATTACCGAAGTGGTAATACCAGATGAGTGCCAGTCCATCCCCATCACCGCGCCGAGGCTCTGGAACCAGAAAGGGTCGCTGAGGCGGCGTAAAACTTCGTCCTTGCCGTAATCCAGCACAATCGTTTCCACCACGGCCAAACCCAGCTTGGCCATACGCTCTGCCAGCCATTGCGGCACATAACCGTAATGCAAAGGCAAATCAGCACTTCCTGAACGCTTCATGCTAACAAAATTAGCAAAAAAATACCGTTGATTTAGAATGTTTTTTTTGATTTCGTTGATTTTGAAGAATAAATTCAAAGAAATCTTTAAATCCTAAAAACCTTACGAATCATAGTCGGATTTTTTGATTTCACAGATTTTTAAATCAACGAAATCCATGAATCAACGTAATCAACGGTCCAGACGAAATTCAAATTTCAATTTCTCGTCCTGCGAATTACTGCCCAATACCAGTTTATAGTTTCCGGGATAAACTTTCCAGCTATGTGTTTTTAGGTCCCATTTTTGAAGTTCCCTAACCGGAATATTTAGGGTTACCAATTGTTCATTGCCTTTTGGCACATTCACTCTTTTAAAACCCTTTAATTCTTTTACCGGCATCCTGGCCATTTGCGGATATTGGATATAAGCCTGAACCACCTCATCACCGTCCATTTTGCCGGTGTTTTTAACTTTTAGGGTGACGGAGATCGTATCCCGGCTGGTATAACTCTTTTTCAGGTTGTTTTGAGGCTGATAATCGAAAGAGGTATAACTCAAACCAAAACCAAAAGGATATTGCACCGGGCCGTTGTAATAGCGGTAAGTGCGGTCTTTCATGGAATAATCCTTGTAATCGGGCACATCGTTTATCGACCTGTAAAAAGTTACCGGCAGATGCCCGGAGGGGGATATTTTACCAAACAACAGGTCGGCAAAAGCATTGCCGCCTTGTTCGCCCGGGTACCAGGCAAGTACAATGGCATCGGCATAGGGTTCAATGGCTGAGATATCAATGTCGCTCCCGGCTGTGATCACCGCGATGATCGGCTTTTTTACGCTTTTTCTCAAAGCCTTCATAAAAGCGATCTCGCTGGCGGGTAAACTAAGATCTTTTTTATCCCCGCCCGATTTGGATAGAAAAGCATCGCCTGCCTCGCCCTCCAAAACAGGGGATAACCCGATCACCGCGATGGTGACCGAACAGTTACCCGCAGCCCATATACCGCCGAAATGTACAGTATCCACATAATCAGCGCCCAGGTCATATTCTATCCGGGTGGATGGGTCGACCGCCCCGGTGATCCCTTCCACAAAATTCACCGCTTTGCTGCTTACCCCGTGGTAGTTGCCGACCAACGCGTCAAATGATGCAGCATTCGGCCCCAGGATCATCAGGCTTGGATAATCAGTTTTATTAAGCGGTAAAAGGTTATGGTCATTTTTTAGCAACACCATACTTTGCTGCGCTACTTTGCGCGAAAGAGCAATATGCGCAGCATTATGGACGCTGTCGGCACCATAACTATGAAAAGGGACTTTATTTGGGTCATCATAAAAACCAAGCTTGAATTCTGTTCTCAGCAAAGCAGATAGTGCCTGGTCTACTTCATTTTCGGTCAGTAATTTCTGGTTGATTGCCTTTATCACGTCATTCTGCAAAATGGTTGAACAGTCAAGATTAATTCCGGCTTTTATCGCCGCTGCGGCAACTTCCACAGGACCCGGTAGTGTTTTATGGGTTGAATATACATCATCCAGCGCTCCGCAATCCGTTACTACATGGCCCTTAAAGCCCCATTCTTTTCTTAAAATATCGGTCAGTAACATTTTGTTGATAGAATTCGGCACACCATTTACCCGATTATAAGCACTCATTACCGATTCGACACCGGCATTAACTAAAGCATGAAAAGCGTACAGATAAGTTTCCCTGAGGTCTTTTTCGTCGACAATCGCATCGAAATGGTCGCGGTCGGCTTCAGGGCCGCTGTGCACGGCAAAATGCTTGGCGGTGGCAGACGCTTTCAGGTAATGCGGGTCATCGCCCTGCAAACCTCTAACAAATGCGCTGCCCATAGTAGCGGTTAGGAAAGGGTCCTCGCCATAAGTTTCCTGTCCGCGGCCCCAGCGCGGGTCGCGGAAGATATTGATATTGGGTGTCCAGAAGGACAGGCCCATATATTGCAAATGTCTGTCCTTTTGTATGGCCAGGTTGTATTTCGCCCTCGCCTCGGTGGATATAACGATAGATACTTCTTTCAGCAGGCTGTCATTAAAAGTTGCTGCCATGCCGATCGCCTGCGGGAAGATGGTAGCCTCTCCGGCGCGCGCAACGCCATGCAAGCCCTCGTTCCACCAGTTATAAGCCGGTATCCCCAAACGCGGCACCGCTTTGCTGTTATAACCCAGCAAGGAAACTTTCTCTTCGAGGGTTAATTTCGACACCAGATCTTTAACGCGGGCACCGATGGGTTGATTGACATCTTTATAAATTGGGATATTCTGTGCTTTTAACCTTGTATTGAACAAGAAAAGGCACAGAAAAACAAGGCAGGAACTTTTTAATTTGCTATTCATCACATTATTATAATAAAGAGGACTAAACATAATTATAAAATCCTGTAATCAATAAAATCCTTCGAATCATGGTTCAGACAAAAGTGTTACATTAGCAGGTATAATTCAACATAAATAAACTGATCCTGTGAAGAAAACGCTCATTACCCTAATTGCAGGTCTATTCCTAACAACAGCATTTGGACAATCAGCACCAAAACCGTATGGTCCATTGCCAACAAAAGGCCAGCTAAACTGGCAGCAAACCGAAATGTATTGCATTATTCATTTTGGTCCTGATACCTACACCGATAAGGAATGGGGTTATGGCGATGAAGATCCGATGATCGTAAATCCAACCCAATTTAGCGCCATGCAGATAGTCGGCGCGGCAAAAGCAGGTGGTTTTAAAGGAATTGTTGTGGTAGCCAAACACCACGACGGTTTTTGCATGTGGCCCACAAAAACTACGGAGCACAACATATCAAAAAGCCCTTATAAAAATGGTAAGGGTGATATATTAAAGGAATATAGAGAAGCCTGTAATAGACTGGGAATGCAGATGGGCGTTTATTGTTCCCCATGGGACAGGAACAGCGCACTATATGGCAAGCCGGAATACGTAACCGATATTTACCGCAAACAGTTGGCTGAACTTTACAGCAATTACGGCCCACTGTTTATTGTATGGCACGACGGCGCCAACGGTGGCGACGGTTATTATGGCGGAGCAAAAGAAGTACGCAAAATAGACCGTTCTACTTATTATGGCTGGAATGAAACATGGGGCATAGCGCGAAAGCTGCAACCCAATGCCGTTATATTTGGTGATGTGGGCCCCGATGTACGCTGGGTGGGTAACGAAAAAGGGCATGCCGGCGTAACCTGCTGGGCAACCTATACTCCGCATGCCCCGGACAGCGGAAAAATGCCTGGTAACGGCTATGTTAAGGATTATGAAGGAACCGCAGGGCACCGCAACGGCAAATACTGGATGCCAGCTGAATGCGATGTATCCCTGCGACCAGGATGGTTTTACCATAAAGAACAGGACGAAAAGGTAAAATCGCCAGATACCTTGCTCAGCCTTTATTATCAGAGTGTAGGTCGTGGCGCCTGTCTTGATTTGGGGCTGTCGCCTGATAGGAGGGGTTTGTTAAGCGACAACGATGTAAATTCTCTTAAAGAATTTGGCGCTGATTTAAAGTATATATTTAAAACAAATCTTGCAAAAGGAGCTGCTTTAAAGCCGAGCAACGTGAGAGGAGGGAACTTCGCAAAATTTGGACCTGCGCATTTGTTGGACAATGACCGTTATAGCTATTGGGCAACGGATGACAAAATAAAAACGCCTGTATTAATACTCAATCTTCATAAAAAGAAATCATTCAATATCATCCGTTTGCGCGAAAATATTAAGCTTGGCCAGCGGATAGAAGAAGTTGCTGTTGATGCCTGGAAAAATCGCAGGTGGCAGCAGATTGCCACGGCAACAAGTATAGGTGGGAATCGACTAATTGTTTTGCCGCAAAACATTACTACGAATAAAGTACGGCTTCGAATTACTAAATCCCCAGTATGTATAGCGCTGAGCGATTTTGGACTATATAATGAAATTCGTTTTCCACCACCCGTGACCTGTTGTCCATAATACAAATAAGAACATGAAAATCAATAAATTCTTTATCCTTCCTTTCCTGGCAATCATTGGGTTGCTGGCATTTACGAACAGTCCGGTAAGTATCCACCCAAAAGGGGGAATAATAAGGGATACCGTACAAACGGGTGGGCTATTTGATGCAAACGAGAAGCCGCAGTTGATCTCCAAACAATTCAGCTTTACAGAAGGAGCATCGACTGATAAAAAAGGCAATATTTTTTTTACTGATCAGCCAAATAATAAAATATGGGAGTATAGTACGGATGGTAAATTATCTGTGTTCCTCGATAATGCAGGCCGGTCCAACGGCATGTATTTCGACAGCAAAGGCAACCTGATCACTTGCGCCGACGAGCATGATCAGCTATGGTCCATCAGTCCGAAAGGAAAAGTAAAGGTGCTCATTCATGATCTTAACGGACACCTGCTCAACGGGCCGAACGATGTTTGGGTAGCGCCCAATGGGGGGATGTATATTACTGACCCTTATTACCAGCGCGACTACTGGGAAAGAAAAAAATCTGACCTCGACGGCCAGAAAGTTTATTATCTGCCAAAAGGAAGCAGTACTTTAGAGGTAGCTGATGCCGATTTGAAACAACCCAACGGCATAGTAGGTTCGCCCGACGGAAAATATTTGTATGTGGCTGATATACGGGCAAATAAGACATTTAAATATACTATTGCTTCAGATGGGAAACTGCTTGACAAACGGTTGCTTATTGAGCAAGGCTCTGACGGAATGACCCTTGATGAAAAAGGAAATGTGTACCTGACCGGTAAAGGGGTAACGATCTATAGCCCGGCGGGAACTAAAATAGCCCACATTGATATTGACGAACCCTGGACGGCTAATCTCTGTTTCGGTGGTAAAAACAAAAATGAGCTGTTCATCACAGCATCAAAAGCGATCTTTATCTTACATATGAAGGTAAAGGGGGTAGAGTAATTGTATAGCTGCAATCATCCTCCTGAAAAATGACATTTTTATTGTTGACTAATACGATAGAATTTGTCAGCTTTGTAAAATGAAGAATGATATTCAATGCCCTGTAGATTTTATATCGATCAATGAGAACAAAGCCCGTCTGACTGCCTTTTTTGTATTGGTACTGGCCAGTATCTTTTTGGTTACCGCGTTATGGATCATCATGGTCTTCCTGGTCGTTGATTTCTTTTTGCGCGTGAACAACTGGGGTAAGTATAGTTTGCTGGCTATCTTGAGCGATGCGGTCATCAGGCAGTTAAAAATAAAAAATAAACCAACTGACCGCGCACCAAAAAGGTTTGCAGCCGGCGTGGGTTTATTATTTACAGTAGGGATCCTGATTTTAACGCTGTTTCAATTAACAGTATTGTCAATTATTGTTACTATGGTACTTGTTTTTTTTGCTTTCCTTGAATCTTTTGCAGGCTTTTGTGCAGGATGCTACGTCTATACTGGGGTAAAGAAGTTTTCTAATATACTTAAATAGAGGTATTTATAGGAAAGTTTGTTTTTTTTAATAAAATATACTACTTAATAGATAGATATTATATACATTTGCTTTTGTAAATTAATTAAAAGAAACAATCGTTATGTTAGCAGCACTGAATTTAAATAAATATCCATATTTCGATAGGTTAGAGATCACGCAAGAACCTGATTTCTTTTTCAAACCTTATCAAGCCGTAAAGCCAATAAGATCCGGTAATATTTTACCGGATTTTACACTGCAAAAAGAAAATACCCGGTGGCAGCAGTTTTTTAACGGAGCCGAAATCCACGGACCGTTATTGCTTCGGCAATTATTGCACAAGCCGCTGGTGGTTGGTTTTTATTCAAATCACTGGCAGGCATATGGGCTTGATCTTTTAAAGCAGCTCAACACGATACAGCATGAGATAAAAGCCCAGGGCGGAAATCTGTTGATCATAAGCTCAGAAAAGGAAAAGAGGCTTGAAAAACTGGTTTGGGAAAATAACTTATCCTTAAGCTTTTATTTTGACAGCGATAAGGAAATAGCAGAGAAATTCAGGATTTATTCTGAACAGGACCCTATCTGGAATAAGTTTTCGGGGATCGACTCCAATGTTCCCTTACTGGCTACTTATGTGATCTCTCCTTCCGGGCTAATTGAATATGATCATATAGACCCTGATTTTTCAGCGACTTTCCCGGCTAAAGATATCATTTCTGCCGTGCAGCGGGCTGGATAAACAGAAATAAGACAAGAGGCATAAGTGACGTTATTGGCCGTTAAGTTAAGCCAATTTATCCGGCTAATTAATGCCGGCATCGAAATTATTAAATATGTGTTTTTAGTTTTTTTTTGGTTGAATTAACGGGATACTGAAAGGTTCCCGTTAATTAATTCAATTTTATAGTCGGGTGACCGAGTGGATAGGTGCTGGTCTGCAAAACCTTTTACGGCAGTTCGAATCTGCCCCCGACGTCAAATTTTTTCATGGTTGTCATTTTCAACAAAAACGGTGCCGAACCGAATATCATATTCCCTTCAGACTTTCCTCAAAAACTCTTCTTATTTTAATATGTTGTTTATTAGCATGGAGTTTATATATGAGTTATATATTATTTCGATCTAATTCTTGCTACCAAAGCTAATTTGATTAATATTGCAAAATCTACCTGGCCTAAAGACCATGTAGAATTTAATGCATTTAAAAATTTACTTTAATCAGATAAAAAAATATAAAACAAGCATAGGTTTAGTTTTTGTTGTTATAATTTTGTCATCATTATAAACACATCAAAAGCCTGTAAAAATGATCTATTTATTATTTAATATCCCCCTTTCAATCATTTCATGAAAAAAAGCCAAAGTACGTCGCCCAAATTTCTTTCAATTGATATTGGAGGTTCTCATATTAAAGCTACGATATTAAATGATAAGGGGGGGCTCACGATGGATTATGAGAAGATTGAAACGCCGTTGCCTGCTAATCCCGAAAATGTGATCAATGCCATAAAAAAGCTGGTTAAACTATTTTCGCAATATGATATGGTGTCGGTAGGGTTTCCGGGCTATGTAAAAAAGGGTGTGATAAAAACTGCGCCAAATTTAGGTTCGGATTTTTGGAAAGATTTTGATTTTAGCAAAAAGCTGGAGGCAGAATTGGGAAAACCGGCGAGGGTAGTAAATGACGCCGATATGCAGGGCCTGGGAGTAGTGAGCGGAAAAGGTTTAGAAATGGTGATAACGTTAGGTACAGGTTTTGGTACAGCATTGTTAGTCGACGGCCAACTGATGCCGCACCTTGAGTTGGCCCATCATCCTTTTGCAAAAGGTAAAACCTATGATGAATATGTTGGGGAGAGGGCGCTTCAAAAAGAAGGATTGCCAAAATGGAACAGGCGGATGAAAAAGGTATTGAACGTATTAAAAACAGTTATCAATTACGATACCCTATATATAGGTGGCGGTAATTCGGATAAATTG
>JANYAB010000634.1 GCA_025355225.1 Bacteroidota bacterium | reverse complement strand
TTTTCAATTTTCCCTGGTACAACAGGATGACTTACAAACTGGCGCATAGCTTCTACTGGAAATTTGTAAAAGCCGAAACCAACGAGTTTCGGCAGGAATTGAGGTTGCCGGTTTTAAAACGAAATATAGTTCACTACTTCGATGAACTAAAACCCCTGGACCTATACTGCATAAGCCCGACTTTGATCCAACAGCCGAAGGATTGGGATGAAAATCATAAAATAACCGGGTTTTTAACGGTTCCTAAACAAAAAAGAGAAGATAATTTTTTGGATAAGACTTCAAAAGAATTAGTTACCTGGTTAGCCGAAGGTGACAAACCAATTTACATAGGTTTCGGCAGCAACGGGGTGGGTAATACGGAAAAATTGATGGCCATAGTAAACGATGTTTTGACCAAAACCAACGAACGTATATTGTTTTGCACGGGCTGGTCGCAGTTCGCCAACCTGCCGGTGCATCAAAACCTATTTGTGACTAAGTACATAAATCATGAAGCTATTTTACCAAAATGTAAGCTGGGAATATTTCACGGTGGTGCAGGCACTTTAGCCGCCATGCTGCGTAATCATTTGCCGGTGATCCTTATTTCCTTTTATACGGATCAGCCAACGTGGGGGAAGATTGTAGAGCGAATGGGATTAGGGGTTCACATACCTTTTAAAAAATTGACCGCGCAAAAATTATTAATTGCAATTAACAAAGCGCAAGAACCATCGATTAAGAAAAATGTATTGGTAACCGGGGACAAAATAAATAAAGAAGATGGCTTGGGGTTGGCCATAGCTGCTATTGAGGAATACTTTGCGTAAGGAGTTTAGAGATGTTTTTTTTTCAACTAAAACTTCGATGTTATTATAAGTTGTAAAACTTCGCGAAATTCTGAATGAGAAATGACAAAGAGCGTTGTCACCCTGAGCTTGTCGAAGGGTATGTGCGGCAAGGCCCTGCCCACTATGCTTCGACGAGCTCAGCATGACACCCAATATGTCATGGGTAATAAGCCGAGAAGACGAGTGCGGCGCGAGGAGAAATCTATACAAGAGCACAGCTCGCGAGGCATGCGGTATAGGATTTCTCACCTGCTTTCCCGCAGCACCGCCCGTGCGCAGGTCCGAAATGACATGGTTTTTATTTGTTTTGTGCTCAATCGCAACACATTTTGCATACTAAATTCCAAATTCATCTTATCTTTATTTAAAACAAATTCAACCACTTGTTTTTTTATTATCAGCTATGAAAACATTCAATGAATTTTCGCGCCGCGATTTTTTACGCGCAGGGGCCATTGCTGCAGGTGCGTTGGCCCTGGGCAATCCTTTATCCTTATTTGCAGCTAAACCCGGCAAAAAGTTGGGGATAGCCCTGGTTGGTTTGGGCTATTACAGCACCGGTCAGTTAGGCCCTGCATTACAGCATACGCAAAACTGTTACCTTGCAGGTATTGTAACCGGGCATCCCGCAAAAGCAGCTGAATGGTCCAAACGATACAATATTCCTCAAAAGAATATCTACAATTACGAGACCTTCGACCAAATAAAAAATAACCCGGATATCGATATTATTTATGTGGTACTGCCGGTATCTATGCATAAGGAATATACCATAAGGGCGGCGCAGGCGGGCAAGCACGTTATCTGCGAAAAACCCATGGCCTTAAATGCCGGTGAGTGCAGGGATATGATAGCCGCCGTTAAAAAGGCCGGCAGACTGCTTTCCATAGGTTACCGCCTGCACTTTGAGCCGCATACGATGGAGATTATGCGACTGGGACAAAAGCAGATTTACGGGAAGGTAAAATCCATAGATACCGGAAATGGCTTTACATATCGCGGAGATCCGAACGCCTGGCGCCTTAAAAAGGCGATGGCCGGTGGCGGAGGCCTAATGGATATGGGTATTTACTCCATACAGGGAACAAGGTACACCCTGGGGCTGGAGCCGATTGCGGTGAAAGCACGGCAGGAAAAAACACGTCCGGAATTATTTAAAGAGGTGGATGAAACGATCTATTGGGAACTGGAATTTCCCGGAGGTTTTGTCTCCACGGGGAAATCGAGTTATAACAACGACTGGAGTTATTTGCATGTAGAAGCCGAACGCGGGAAATTCGGCCTGGGCCCCGCTTTTGGTTATGGTGGTATTGACGGTTATACACCCGAGGGCCAGATGCCATTTCCGCAGATCGTTCAGCAGGCAGCGCAAATGGATGATTTTGCAAACTGCGTTGTCCAAAATAAGCAATCGAGGGTACCAGGTGAGGAAGGTTTAAAAGACATGAAAGTGGTCGATGCTATTTATAGAAGCCTGGAATCAGGCAAAAAGGAAAATATATAACAATTAACTATGAACGCTGGTAAGATTAAACAGGAGCAATGGCCGGTACTGGCATTTGAAAACTGGAAAAATACCCTGGCCACCGTACACCTATGGACGCAAATTGTAGGTAAAATACGTTTAAGGCAAACGCCCTGGACGAATCATTCATGGCATGTTACCCTGTATGTAAGCGCTAATGGCTTAACCACGGGCAGTATTCCGTATTGGGGTGGTGTTTTTCAGATCGATTTTGATTTCATACATCATGCGTTGCATATTTCTACAAGTTTGGGCGGCGTGGCCAGGGTAGAACTTTATCCCCGGACGGTAGCTAGTTTTTACCGGGAATTGTTTGAAAAATTAAAGGCAGTAGACGTAGATGCTTACATCTATGCGGTCCCAAACGAAATTGACCCGGTGATACCCTTTGAGCAGGACGAAACCCATAAGGCTTACGATGCCGGACACATGCGCGATTTTTACAAGGCCTTAGTGAAAATTCATAATGTATTTACCGGGTTCAGGGCAAGGTTTAAAGGCAAGTGTAGTCCGGTTCATTTCTTTTGGGGAGGCTTTGACCTGGCGGTTACCAGGTTTTCGGGAAGGCAGGCACCTTTGCATCCTGGCGGAGCCCCAAATATTCCGCTCAGGGTAATGCAGGAAGCTTACTCGCATGAGGTAAGCTCATGTGGGTTTTGGCCCGGCAGCGAGCAGTTCCCGCATCCTGTTTTTTATTCCTATTGTTACCCGACACCAACTGATTTTGGTCAACAGGATGTTAAGCCCGCTGAAGCATTCTTTAGCGGAGAGATGGGCGAATTTATGCTGCTTTATGAGGTTGTTCAACAATCGGCCGACCCGGAAGAATCGCTAATGCAATTCCTTCAATCAACTTATGAGGCTGCGGCTAATACTGGCGATTGGGACCGAAAGGCTTTGGAATGTGATTTCTCATCGTTTGGTTTATAAAGTTGATTTGGTTAAGTAGGTCATGGTCTTAGAAAAATAATAGTCTACCGTAGTGCCGGCGGAGTAGTGTTCTAACTGAATCTAACTTATTCAACTCAATCTAACTTAATAAACCCTAAGCTTTTTCAGCTTTAACCTTTTCGTCCTTTTCTTCTTTCACTTTCTCATATTTCAGGGAACGACTGCCTTTTGAATTTACAGTCCATAGTTTCCAGGTATTACCATCGTCTTTTATTAAAATCGGAACGTTGTGCAGCATATCAAATATTAGAAAAAGGCTGGTCTCCAGGTCGGTAATGTTTTCTTTTTCCTTGCTTATGTCTGATTTTATATCGACTATCCCAAGTAAAACATCAATTTGCTGTTGAGCGGCTTTCTCTTCAACATGGGGCTCTTTAGAGAAGTTTTTTAGAAGCTTTTCCTCCCGGCCTTTTTTTGCCTCAAGGTCGGCCAATTTGGCTGTGTGCTTTTTGTATTCTCTAAACAGATTGTTTACTTTTAATTTACTCATCTTTTTTGTTTTAGGTTAAATAATATTGCTAAATCTGTGGTACTAACAAAGTTATATATTATTTGTTGGGATAGTAAATAATATATAAATCCCAAACTCTGGTATAAATTATATTGCTTTTTATATGATTTTATTGATAAATTTGAATGGATGAAGATTATCGCTTCCATATTAGTTATGTATTTCAGCTTGCTGATGATGCAGCCTTTTGCTAATATGGCTTGTATTGAATCAAAGCCTTCTAAGACCTGTAGCGCTGGCGGGAGTTGTAAGCATATGAGTAGCCAGCATAAGGGCCGCCTACCCGTTAGATACCCCAGTACCTGCAATAACGACTTTTGCAACCCTTTTGTGCCCTGCGGAATTTCGATTGTTCAAAGTATAAAATCGCCCAATTTTGCAAACCCGGTGCTTAACCTTCAAAAAAACAAGAAACCAACAACTAATGAAGATATAACTTCTGCCTATTTAGCGGATTGTTGGCGCCCGCCTGAGTTATCCTGAATACTCGACTAAAACGATCAGGATAATTTATTTAAACATTTAAAATTCATAAAAATGAAAAGAATAAGCTTAGGCGTACTGGCTATTTTATTTGCCAGCGCAACATTATTTGCCAATGGGCCGGTTATTAAAGCGGTTGCTAAAAAGGCCAAACAGGATTGCCACAACTGTCCCGCAGGAAAATGTGTAAAGGATGGCAAAATAGTTAATTGCCCGGATCCTGCATCTTGCCAGGATAAAGCAAATTGTCATGAAATGACAGCTTGCCCCGGTAAGTGCTCATAGTATTTGCTAAATACTAAAATGGAAAGCCCCCGATGACAATTGTCGCAGGGGCTTTTTTTATGGGATAGGTTTTGATTTATTAAATCACTTTCTTTCTATTTTCAATATCGAACACTGAACACTCAATGTCGAATAATGAAGTGTTAAACTTCGATGTTCGGCGTCCGACATTCATTATTCGATATTTATTTTTTTTTATTTTTTCACCCCCTTGCCCGTTTTAGTGGGTTTTGTATTTTTGGATTGTTTACGCGCAATTATGTAGGGAGCGAGCTTAAGTTTATAGAAGGTGAAAATTGCAGCAAGCGGGATGCCTATCTCCCAAACAGCGCCCAGATAGCCAATTTTCTGAAAGTTTACACCTATTAAATATTGAACGTGCAATAACTTAAAGGATAATCCTGCGGCAGCATTATACAATATAGAGGGTACATTGACCACGATGATTGCAACCGAATAAAGTAGTTTGAATTGTATGTTTAAAATGCTTCTCCATACCAATATCAGGGCATAAATATTAAAGGCGACCACTGCTAAGGCTATTAATCCCAATAACCAAAACTTAGTCATGTTCGGGACTGGCTGCCTCACGTTAAGACTTTTCATATTGTCTATTTTCAAAGTCTTGTCATCAAATACCAACTGGAGCACGCCAATATCTTTAGTGTTGTGAAATTCTATCAATACAAGGGTTGTGTTCGGGGGCAGGGCATCATCATTATCAGCGAGCGCGTGTTTTTGGCTGCTCATAAAGCTATATTCCAGCGCCGTGCCGAAATTCTTGACTATCGTTGATCTCAATGAATCTAAATTAACTTTAACCCCGGTTAGGTCACCTGATCTTTGGGCCTTAGTGAAGTTTATTAAATTGATGCATTTATCGA
>JANYAB010000632.1 GCA_025355225.1 Bacteroidota bacterium | reverse complement strand
GACAAATAGGGATATTATGTAACTTTACCCTACTACATACTACCCATCATGCAGCATCTTAAAGAGTTTTTGACCAATATTCAGACTTTTGATTTACGAATTATCGAGGATGATATTCTCATGGAGTGGGGTGCCAACGAGAAGAAGCATGTTAAAGTTTATGACCTCACTTATCAAACCCCATACTATGACAGCTTTTCCTACCGGAGCGAATTAAGGGTATTAAAAGATATGGCCTTTATCGACCTGATGACCTTAGACAAGGAACGTATCAGGTTACAACTGACCGAACTGGCTAAAGTCCGTAATCGCTTCAAGGAGTTTTGGGGTTACTATCATGATAACTATTCCGAGATGACACAGGTTTACAACCGTTCCTTTATTTTGTCCGTCAGATTGGATTATTTATTTATTGTCAACGGCCTACAATCCACCAGCACAGAGGTAGAGGTAAGCGGTAAATTCGGTGACGACCTGGGCGAATCGGTCAAGCTTCGGGAGAAATTTTTAATGGAACTGATCAATGCTACCGAAACAGCCATTAAACCGAAAAGGTCTGAAGCTGAATTTAAAGAATGGCTGGAAGCAGAAAGAAAGAAACAGGTAGCCGAAACAGTAAAGCCTGAAACTACTAACGAGACGGCAATAACCTCTAAATCCGAAACAACCGAAGTGCCTGAAACATCGGCGGTACAGGAAGCAACCGTTGAGCCAGTACTAAACGAAGAACAGATAGCGACTGCAAAAATCGTAGGCTACTACCCAACCTTTCAGCCAGGCGTGGCGGAACAACTGTTTGGCTTATTCAAAGCTTATTTTGTTCCTGAAGAACATCCGGCACTGGAAAAACTATTACTATATGACGAAGCCCCTGCCAGTCCTTTGCTATTCCGTGGTTCAGCAACCCAACTAACCGATGCCTTTAAGCAACTTTATGATGCCAACCTGATAGTTGGCTGTAGGAAGTCCGACCTTGAAAAATGGATAGCTCCAAAGTTCCTATACCTGTCGCCCCAATCCGAACCCCGGGAATTACCAGAGGGCTATTTACATAGTCTGATCTCCGAAAAGACCCGTCCCTGCAAATCCCCCATTCTTAATATTGAACGAAAAGAAGACAAATTTTTCATCGTTCCCGCATCACGCAACAAAAGATAACAAAAAAATGAGGGGGTAAGCGCAGGGTTACTGCTTACCCTCTTGTAACCCTGCAAAACAAGCCCCTACCATTGCAGCATTAAACAAAATTAATGCGCAATGAAAGATACACTCACATTTGACCAGTTACCCGAGGCGGTAACGAAGATGCAAGAAAAGCTGGACAACATAGAACAACTTTTACTTAAGCGGCAAGAACAATCACCGGATCAGGAAGAACTAATGCCCATCACAAAAGCGGCCAAATTTTTAGACCTGGCCGTCCCTACCGTTTATAGCAAAGTATGCCGTAAAGAAATCCCTGTTAATAAACGCGGGAAGCGCCTGTATTTCTATCGTTCTGAACTCACCGAATGGATCAAATCAGGCCGAAAGAAAACGGCGGATGAGATCGGTGAAGAAGCGTTGTTGCATCTGACAACCAACAGTAAAAAAGCTAAAGCATTTTAAGGGCATGACAAGGATGGCATTCACTGTATTTGCCCGGAGCCTTGATGTTGGCTTTGTCGCGTTACAGACGATCAAAAGGCCCTTAAAGGGCTATTGGGCGACAATAATAAGTGAGGGAAAAAAGGCAGCTCCGATGCGAAGCATCGGAAAGAAAACGGGCGAAGCCAAAGCAAAGCTTTGGTAAAAAGAGCGGCACAGCATACCGCTTGTGGTATAGCTGTATAGTTGTCTATATCGGCCGGAGGCCGTTAACAAAGGCATTTGCCGATAAGAAGCAAGTTTGTGTTTTTGGTACCCAAAAACTCCGTTGCAGCCTACGGCTGAACGGCAAACTTGCTTTTTGCGCCCGTTGGTTTCAAAAAGAGGACGAAGAAAAAACAGCTTGAAAAGGATAGCTAAAAGCGTATGGAAGCAGAAGTAAAAACAGCAGACAGGCCAACTACAGGCAAGTCGAAACATAAGGGTGGCAGGCCGAAAATTAATGTCAGGCGGGAGGTACAAGTCAAGGTCAGGCTAACCGCCACCGAGCATTTTATGATAGGTGCAAGAGCCAAAGAAGCGGGAATGAGAATAAGTGATTGGTTTAGGGCGGCAGCTAAAGCGGCGCGAGTAATCGCCCGGTTAAAGCCGGAGGATTTACAGATCATGCGGATGCTGGCAGGCATGGCAAACAACCTAAACCAGTTGACCAAACTGGCGCACCGGGACGGCCTTTTAACGGTTGTCCGTAAATGTGATGGGCTGATGATAGAAATTGACCAGGCATTAAAATACTTCAATAGCGATGATCGGAAAGATACCTAAACCGGGCAAAAGCTTTGGAGGCGTTATCGAATATAACGTTCTGAAAAAAGATGCGGGCATACTGTATGCGGATGGTGTGCGCATTGATAAGATTGCGCACACCATAGATGATTTTAACATGCAACGGAAAATGAACCCTGGTTTAGGTCAGGCAGTCGGACACATTGCTTTAAGTTGGAGTCCGGAGGACAAGGAAAAGCTGAACGATGAAAAAATGGTAAGCATTGCCAAAGAGTACCTGCAAAGAATGAAAATACAGGACACACAAGTTTTGATTGTCAAGCACAAGGACAAGGAGCATCCGCATATACACATCGTTTATAACCGGGTAAATAATAATGGCAAGACGATAGCCGACAATTTCCAGCATCTGAAAAATATAAAGATCAGTAAAGACCTAACCTTAAAGCACGGAATGCACATCGGACAGGGCAAGCAAAAAGTTAATCGTCCGCAACTAAAAGGGATCGACAAGCTGAAATATGAGTTGCACGACACCATAAAAGAGGTTAGTAAAAAAGTGAGCAATATGGTTCAACTCAAACACGAATTGGCTAAGCAGGGCATCGGTATGCAATTCAAATACAAAAGTGGCACGTTGGAAATACAGGGTATCAGCTTCAGTAAGGGCAAGTATAAATTTAAAGGTTCGGAAATTGACCGAAGTTTAAGCTATGGCAAATTGAGTAAAGCTATACAGGAGCAGGCACAGCAGCAAACCCAGGCAAAGCCATTGAGTTTGGCAGACCAGTTAAGGCAGGCGATTGATGAACGACAGGGTAAACAGCCAACCATCATTCACAACGAGCCGCAGACCAATTTTTTGCAGGGGGCTTTACAATTAATTGAACAGTTGCCCGGAGGCATTACCCCCGAACCCGATGACGCTTACAGGCGCAAAAAAAGAAAGGGTGAGGAGCAAGATCAAAGTCGGGGCATTAGCAGGTAGAATTAACCAAATTATGAACAACAAAAATTATTAAAGACATGGAAAACCACGAAGAAAATAACGTACAGCAGGAAATTATAGACAGCATAGTTAAAAAGGTTACAAACCTCGAAAAAAGACAGTCCAAAATTGAGGAACTTAATTTAGCTGCCCTGCCGTCTAAAGTTGAGGAATTGGAAACTAAGGTAACAGCAATAGCCGACATGCGAACATTGGAAAACACCAAGCAGTTAGATCGCTTTGATAAACAACTGAATGGATTTGATGAAAAGATTAATGCGATCCCTAAAGAGATACCAGTCAAGTATAATGTTCAGTTTGATACCAAATCGAAATTTGTTATCAGGACAATTTTAGGTTTAGGGCTTGCAGTTGCCGTTATGCTCGCGATTTCAATAAGCTTAGTGATTGAAAATAGCCGTAGAGCTGACGAAACAAATAAGTTCCTTATACTGCGAGGCTTTTACCCTGATGTTGCGAAATTTATTGATAGCGCCTATACCGACAATGCCGACTTTTATATTAAAAAGGCAAAGGCTAATATTGATGAACAGCAAACGATGTCAGAAGCGGCATTTGAAGCAAAACAGGCCGCAGAGGAAAGTAAGTTAGCAAATGATAAGCTTAAAAAATTAAGGGGCGAAGAAACGGTTACAAAGAAACGAGCCAGGTAATTATTACTTTTGAAATTGTTTTATTCCTGAATACGATACCATGAATTTAGAACGCTATCCATATATTAACAGTAATGACTTTCAAGACTATGAATTTTATAGTGACGGGCCTAAAGGACGGATTAAAAAGATTGTCATGTTTACAAAAATCCCTAATTCAGAACCGCCAATTTATAATTTAGGTTTTGGTGATCAAGACCCACACTCAGGAGAGACAGATGATATTGTGGTTAGTAATAACGAAGACAGGGAGGTAGTTTTGGCTACGGTGGCGAACACTATTATTGAGTTTTGTAACCATTATGGCAACCATTATATTTACGCTAAGGGTAGTACTACTACACGTACCAGACTATATCAAATGGGTATAGCGGGTTTATGGGAGGAAATTAGCAAGGATTTTGATGTGTATGGATTAAAAGATGATGCTTGGCATGTGTTTAGGCCTAACACTATCAATTATGAGGCGTTTTTGGTAAAACAGAAGTAATTAATTATATTTGAATATTACGATATGAAAGGAGTAAGTATGCCTACTGTAGAAAAAAAATTAAAAACTATAAAAGGTTTTGGCCCGGGGATCGTTAGCGATAACGTTAAAAGTCACGCCAATGAGCCGTTCTTTATTAAAAAATTAGAGGAAGCTACACAAACCATTCAAAGGGTAGGTTTGCCTGGTCAAAAAAAGAAATAAAGTATTTGAGAATGATATGTGAAAAGGCTGGATATTCAAATCCGGCCTTTTTATTTTATTTACTATATGATTAAGCTTGCAATCATTTATTCCTTAAAGGTGTGGTTAACTACTGCTATAATTACTCCATTAGCATTATGTTTATTGACTACGATATTCAATGTAACGGGTTATCATGAACCTTTCGCAGATTATACATGGTTTTATTTTGCTTTGGTGGGTTATGGATTGGCATACTCATTTATTCCCTTTATTATTGTTTGTTACAGCTTGTATATTCTTATTCTTAAACAATGGACTGATAGAAAAACCAAGCTAATATTATTACTTATTGCGGAGATTGCTAACGCTGCTTTAATGATCGGGTTAGATATTTACAAGCGAAATATTGATTTATATACCCTATACTTGTGGTTGCCTTATGCACTCGTTATTGCTTTGATGATACAATTTTATAAGCTAAAGCCTGTTG
>JANYAB010000576.1 GCA_025355225.1 Bacteroidota bacterium | reverse complement strand
TGCATGTCCAAAATAGCGCATCCTGATCTTATCTCCCGTGTATTTTTGATACGGAGGCGGCGGCGTTTCTGTAAAAAAGGTCTCAAATAAAGCTTCCTGCGCAGGAGTGATCCCACATATCGCTTTTATGTATTCGTAACTTTGTGGTTCCCTTTTCATTTTGGCCAGTTCGTCAATACGGGGATCGTCAAAAACGATGTCCAGGTTCAGAACGTTTGGCTCATCAAGCCGGGGTGTACTCAGGCAGAACGGACGCTCATCGTTATTGGTCAACCACAAAGCAATGCTTTGTGAACTTTTATTGTAAAACTCGCTTTCATACAAAAGTGATTCAAAAAACCTGAACCCGGGGTTATTGAAACGGTCATAATACAGCTCGACATATCCTTTTAATATTTCCGGAATTTTTGTGTAGAGTGTTTCTAATCCATAGCCCAGCGCTTCCGAAGCCAGCAGTTTATCGAGATCTTTTACTGCTTTTGCAAATTGGATAATCCTTTCCTGTTTCCGATGAGACTGACGTTCCAACTCAGCTACTTCGTCAACCCTTCCCCCGCCAAAGTCCATAAAAGGGCCGCCCCGCATTTTTGGGTTAAGAACTGCGCTGGCGTGGATTGACGGCGCCGAAAGATAGGATTCTATTATCGTTAAGTGCCTTCCCACGATATTCATGGCGGCTGTTGCCGGTGAAATTAAATGGCTCCAGGCATACCACTTGTCTACAAAAGGTTCCATCACCACATTCGGCTTTAGGTATAATTGTCTATTGTTCATGATTAGGTATTTTTAGGTATTAATTAATATTTATTCCCGTTATGATATCAAAAGTTGGCAAAATTTTATTTAAAAAAAATGACATCAATCACATTTATGGTTAATGACCATAAATGCATTAATATTTGGCGGTAATCACATTCAATAACGAAGTTTGTTACGTATAGAGGTGTTTTCGAAACCTGTGCATGGGTTAGAACACCCTGGAATATTTTATTGATTGCCAAAGATATGCTTAACAAATAAAACATGAACGGGAAAAACAAACGAATGGGCCATTCCATGGAAGAAGAACAAATACGTGAAGCCCTGAATACCCACTGGCACGCGTCGGCAGTCGGCGATGCAGACGCGGAACATGATATTTACGATGACGATGCCATCTGTGATTATCCACAATCGGGCGAGCGAATTCTCGGACGAAGCAATTTGCAGGCCTTGCGGAGTCATCATCCAGGTAAACCGTCAGGATTCAATGTCAGGCGTATTCTCGGAAAAGACGATCTCTGGATCACGGAATACACAATCACCTACCAGGGGCAATCAGCATATACAGTGAGCATCATGGAGTTCCGAAACGGTAAGGTCGTGCACGAGACACAGTATTTCGCAAATCCCTTCGAGGCGCCGGCCTGGCGAAGTCAATGGGTACAACAGATCGTGTGACGCTGAATTTAACCTATAGCCGGTGTTTTCGCCGCACCATTTAAAACAAAAAACCCAGCCAAATTGACCGGGTTTAATTCAGTGCGGAAGAAGGGACTCGAACCCCCACGCCTCGCGGCGCCAGATCCTAAGTCTGGTGCGGCTACCAATTACGCCACTTCCGCATTAGGATTTTTAAGAGGTGCAAAGATAGTTTTTTTACTGGATTTCACGGATTATTTTTGTGATTTCGCCGATTTTAATTCATTGATCAATATTTTAAAATAATCCGGCGCATGCAGCAACCTGCTCCCATACCAGGAAAACAGCTCACCGTCAACCAGTTTGATAATGGCTTCGGGCAATAAGGACTTGAATTCGGCAATGTGTTTTTCCTTAAACGGGTAAGGCTCCGATGAAAGCAAAATCACATCGGGCTTCGCTACAGACAATTGTTCAGCGGTAACTTCCGGGTATCTTTCTTTGTCGAACGCGTTCGTCAATCCACATTTATTAAGCATCGCATCTATAAAAGTACCTTTCCCGGCAACGATATAGGGTTTGCGCCATATTAAATAGGCAACACTCAGATCACAGGACGGCACATTCAACCTGTTAAATTCCGAATCAATATTTTGCGCCAGAATGTTAGCTTCAGTTTTTCTTCCTGCCAGTTCCCCTACCCGCTTAATCATGTCTATTGCGCTTTCAAGATCGCTAATATCACTCATCCAAACCGGGAAACTTTGCATTAATTCCTCTACCTGGCTGCGTTCGTTTTCTTCTTTGTTTCCTATGATCAGGTCGGGATGAAGTTTTTTTATTAAGTTGATATTCACTGTTTTGGTTCCGCCTATTTTTACTTTTGATTTAACCTTTTCGCGCGGATGAATACAAAATTTGGTAAGCCCGATGATCTCTGCATCCAAACCGAGGTCGAACAGCAGTTCTGTTTGTGAAGGCACTAATGAGATTATTCTTTTAGACATGGACGGCAAATCCACGGGACGGTTCAACTGGTCAAAATATATAGGCATGCGGCATTAGTACGCGTTCTTATCTCCTTTTAGCGTGATCCAAAAGGTAAGAAAAATAATTTTAATGTCGAGCAGGAACGACCAGTTTTTCAAATACCATACATCAGCATCTACACGCCTAAGCATCGCTTCATTATTGACAACCTCCCCGCGCAGGCCGCAAATTTGCGCCCAGCCTGTAATTCCGGGCTTCAGGGAATGCCTGACCTTGAATTTATCGGTCAGTTGTGAATACTCGTCCGTATGGCTTATCATATGAGGTCTGGGGCCGACTATCGACATATTGCCTATGAGCACATTGAAAAATTGCGGAAGCTCGTCCAAACTGGTTTTGCGTAAAAAAGCACCGGTTTTGGTGATTCGATGGTCATGGCGGGTTGCCTGTTTTTTATCAGCATCATTGTTTAGCAGCATACTCCGAAATTTGTAGCACTTAAAGTGCTTGTTATTTCGACCCGTTCGCAACTGAACAAAAAACACAGGCCCCTCTGACTCCAATTTTATTACCAGGGCTAATATTGGGAAAAGCCAGCTGATAAAAACAATAATGAACAACGAAAAGATAACATCGAATAACCTTTTAAAAAAACTGTTAAGCATAGTTCAATAGGCAAATGGTCCATTGACATTACGCCGCTATTTTACAAAAGGTTGTCTGGATGTTGTTGTAAAGTTGAAATGTTGTAAAGTTGTAAGGTTGAAAAAGTAATACTTTTTGGAAATTTAGTTTTTAAATAATTGTCGGATAGTCGATTGAGTTTAACTTAATCTAACCCAATCAACTTTAAACTAAGCATTATAGATCTGGTAAACACCGGCGATAGTTCTTCGGTCTACCGACCCAACAAGCACGGTGGCTATTTTTCTTTCTATCATCAGTTGCTCTGCCTGGCTGATATATTCTTCCGGATCAATGATCACCGGGTTCACGGTCATCATTTCCCTGATCACCAGTTTCGAGGTATCAGGGTTGCGTACAAGCGCCCTGCGCAGGTCGCCGTCGGTTATAACTCCTTCTACCCTTTCCGTTGAACCTACAATTACCAAACCCAATTTCCCTTCAGACATGCGTAGCAATAACTCTGTAAAAGAGGCATTTTCGTCGATTAAAGGTAAATTATCAACCCGCATCAGGTCTTTGACCTTTACTACCAGCTTACGTCCCAAACTTCCTCCGGGGTGAAAACGCGCAAAATCTTCCTGCTGAAACTGACGGGATTCCATTAAGGCCACCGCCAGCGCATCGCCCATTACCAATGTAGTAGTTGTAGAAGAGGTAGGCGCCAGTTCAAGCGGACAGGCTTCACGGGTGATACGTACATTTAAATGATGATCGCAGTTTTTAGCGAGGGTCGAATCCGGGTTACCGGTTATCCCGATCATTACATTCTTATTCCACTTTAAAAAAGGGATTATTTTAAGCACTTCGTCTGTTTCGCCTGAATAGGAGATCAGGATCACCAAATCATTTACTTGCACCATCCCTAAATCTCCGTGAAAAGCATCACCCGGATGTAGAAAGAAGCTTGGAGTGCCCGTACTGGCCAGCGTTGCCGCTATCTTTTTACCAATCAGTCCCGATTTACCTATCCCGGTAACAATTAATTTGCCTTTTGAATTTAATATCGCTTCTATCACGTTATTAAATTCACCGCCGATCGAGCTTGCGACCTGTTTCAGCGATTCAATTTCAATATCAAAAACCTTTTTGGCAATATCTTTCAAGTTGTACGTTTTAGTTTTGTGTATTACATTCATTTACATACAACGTAAAACGTCATACATAAAACCTTCTTAAGCTAACAATGGTTTAATCACCTCCTCCAACTCATGCAGCCTCACCATGTTTGGGCCATCGCTTAATGCATGATCCGGGTCGGGGTGGGTTTCCATAAAATAGCCGTCGGCCCCAAAAGCTTTTGCCGCAAGCGCCATCATGGGCACAAATGTGCGGTCGCCACCGGTCTTTCCCCCTGCCCCACACGGGCGTTGTACCGAATGAGTGCAATCCATGCAAACCGGGTAGCCAAATTTCTTCAGATCATAAATATTCCTGAAATCAACAACGAGGTTATTGTAACCGTACATATTACCACGTTCGGTCAGGATCACCTGTTCATTACCGGCTTCAACCACCTTCTGTGCTGGGTAAAACATATCCTGCCCTGAAAGGAACTGTGCTTTTTTAACGTTGACAATTTTTCCTGTATGCGCTGCGGCA
Source organism: Bacteroidota bacterium (assembly GCA_025355225.1). Classification (GTDB taxonomy): domain Bacteria; phylum Bacteroidota; class Bacteroidia; order Sphingobacteriales; family Sphingobacteriaceae; genus Mucilaginibacter. Next base: position 1,119 of record JANYAB010000576.1, on the reverse strand, counting down.
ACTAACAGATCAGTTTGGCGGCACAAAAATGCGGGTATTTGCAATATATCAACCACTTCAGCAGCGATTGCAGCCTGATGGGGCTCATGTATATCGGTAGTGACAGGCAAACCGAAGCGTTCCTTTACATTTTGCAGCATTTCCATGCCTTTCTCAATGCCCGGTCCGCGATAGGAATGGATAGACGTGCGGTTGGCTTTATCAAATGATGATTTAAAAATAACCGTAATTGGGTATTTTTGCCCTATTTCGGCTACTTTTTCAGCCACGGTATAAAGCAGGTCCTGACTTTCCATAACGCAGGGACCTAATATAAAGAACGGCTTCTGCCGCATTTGATCAAACAAACTCATGCACAAAGATGCAATTTTTTGTTAAAGGTTAGGTGTATTACGTGATACACGTTGAGGTACTGTCTTAAAACGTAAAACGTATCACGTAAAACATATAACTTTGCCTTATGATCAATTACTTCGATTTTTATGGGATACCTGAATCCTTTCACCCCGACCTTGCTCATCTGAAAAAAAAATTCTATGAGCTGAGCAAGCAATATCACCCGGATTTTTATGCCAATGAAGAAGACGAAAAACAACAGGAAATACTGGAACTATCTACCATAAATAATAAAGCCTGGCAGGCTCTTTCTGACCCGGCAAAACGGTTAGAATATATTTTAAGGCAGCACGAACTGCTGGTTGATGGGGCAAAACCCGCTTTGCCAGCAGATTTTTTGATGGAAATGATGGACATTAACGAGCGTTTAATGGAAGTTGACGATGCGGATCAATTAGCCGAAATAAATGCCGAAGTACTTGCTATTGACGATGATATCAACAAAAAACTCCATCAACTAACAGTTGGTTATTCTCAATTAGATGATACTGCAAAGGAAAGCAGGCTGAACGATATCTTAGCTATTTACTACAGACAAAAATATTTGTTGCGTATTAAAGAGAGTTTAAATACATTTGCAACCCGGTTTTGAACGAATTAATCCACCGTTCAACACAAAGACGCCCAGATGGCGGAATCGGTAGACGCGTTGGTCTCAAACACCAATAACTTCACGGTTGTGCCGGTTCGACCCCGGCTCTGGGTACCGTTAACCGCTTTAGA
>JANYAB010000575.1 GCA_025355225.1 Bacteroidota bacterium | reverse complement strand
CTTATTTAAAATTCCAGGGCGATAACTATAAGATCGACGCAGGAATAAACATAGCAAAGGAGTTTGGCTTTTCTTCCAGGGTGTTCATCTTTCCGGATGTTAAACTCGAACTGCAGGTAATACCTAAATATGTGCGCCTGTTTGCCGAAGCAAAAGGTGATGTGAATAAATCCTCTATTCGTGATTTTTCTGAAATCAATCCATTTATTGGGCAGGATATCCAAATCAAAAATTCTGTTGACAGGCTTGATATCAGCATGGGCCTGAAAGGAACACTGGCGTCTGGCTTAGGTTTTAAAGCCACCATATACCGCAACACCGTTGAGAACCTGCCCTTGTTTATCGCTAATTTCGCACCGGGAGAGAATAAATTTTCTGTAACATATGATGGCGGTAATACACGAATAAGTGGGTTTAACGGAGAACTGGACTATAAGGCATCGAGCGATTTTGATCTTTTCGGCCGGGTGGAGTTTAAGGATTATAAAATGGCCACCGAGGCCGAACCCTGGAACCTGCCTAAATTTCAACTCACGGCAGGTACTGTGATACATGTTACGGATAAAATAAATGTGAATGGCACCTTATTGTACCGGGGAAATACATTTGACAAGATTAATCCACTGGTTGTACCAGGATCGGGTACCCTTATAGCCAATATCGTTCCGATCGCGTCATTTGCCGATCTGAGTGGCGGTATTGAATACAAAGCGACTAATAAAATATCAATTTTTGTACAGGCTAATAACATTTTAAATACTACAAATCAGGTTTGGCTCTACTATCCTAATTACGGATTTAATATATTTGGCGGCGTCGGACTGCATTTTTAAGTTGTTTGATATTATCTGATTTACTTTTACTTTTAGTGGGATGGATTTAGCTATTTATATAAGTGAATTATTGGGGTTGCGTGGGGAGGTAAATTTGCCGGGTGTGGGTCACTTTTCACAAGTACGCGTCGACGGATATTACGTTGAGAATGAAAATAAACTTTATCCGCCTGCGCACCAGGTAAATTTTCAACCCATAGTATCAGAGGATGAATCCCTGGCAAAATATATTACTGATAAAAAGAATATCTCCCTGGCGTCCTCCAAATACTTTATTGACAAGTATGTTGCGGGTGTGAAACAACAGGTTGCTATGCAAAAAGTTGATTTAGCGGGATTGGGCTACTTGTACACTGAAAATAAGGTAATTGCATTTAAATCAAACAGCGCCTCGCGCAGCAATGACCCGGAGTTTTATGGTTTTCCGCCGATAGAAGTTTACAAAGTTGGAAAACAGCGCCCGGTAAGTTTTACGCCACCTCCTGCAAAGGAAAACGTAGAAATACTTCCGGTAACAGAGGACATCCCCGTTGAAGAGATTCCTGCAGAAATATTAGCAGACGAGCCAGTTTCAGTTCCAGAATTGGTTACTGTGGAACAAAAACCAAAGGAACTGCCTGCCTACATTTACGAAGATGAACCGGAACCGCGGCGGGCGAGTGGCTGGGTCATTGTATTACTGCTGGTCATTGTTGCAATACTTGCTGTTTCAGGTGCTTATATTTATAAGCCGTCCTTATTTAACCGGATTTTAGGTAAGGAAACAATTATAGGAATTGAACCCAAAGCTGTTAAAACGGAATCTAAACCGGCTATTAAACCAGCTATTAAACCGGCTACCGTTTCGAAGACCGTTGTTCAGCCGACTGCTGTGCCGAAACCAGTTCAAGCTTCTGTTGATACGTTTGCCACAGTACATTATGACATATTAGGCGGCGCTTATCAAACATTGACGCGAACGAATACTGAAATAGCAAACTATCAAAAATTAGGTCTCAAGCCGGTGATACTTAAACATGCTAAAGGCAAATTATACAAAATTAATCTGGGTACTTATTTCAACAAAGACCAGGCTGAGAAAGTTAAAGACAGCATTTTAAATATCCCTAAGATTATTAAGAGCAATATTTATTTACAACCATACCAACCCAAAAAATGATGCTATTAACGCAAATAACAGATACCGCACATAAACTAATTGATTCTGCTAAAAATTTACCGCAAGTAACTACCCAGGACGAACTGAGATTTGGCGACTTGCTGGTCAAAGGGGGCTGGGTAATGGTGCCAATAGGTTTTTTAGCAGTGTTGGGCCTGGTAATATTTTTTGAACGTTATTTTACGATTAGGAAAGCAGGCAAAGACGAATCGAACCTGATGAGTCAGGTGCGTACCAGTATTTTAACCGGGAAGCTGGATTCGGCCATTGCTATTTGCCGTAACAGTAACTCGGCCCTCGGCCGTATGCTGCAAAAGGGCCTGTTACGCATCGGAAGACCAATAAAGGATATTGAAGGTGCCATTGAAAATGTGGGTAAGCTGGAAGTATCCAAACTCGAAAAAAATATAAGCATTTTGGGTATTGTTGCAGGTATAGCCCCCATGTTCG
>JANYAB010000570.1 GCA_025355225.1 Bacteroidota bacterium | reverse complement strand
CCGGCCAATCGTCATCGTCAACATTATTGGTTATGCGCGTTACCGTCTTGGTTTGAATATTGATCGACCCGATCTCCCAATGTTTGCCATTGAAGACACCACCGGGCATTACAATAACTGAAAAACAAAGCGTAGTGCCATCCGGGCTCCAGCTAAATGAATTGTAAAATACGGCGGTATCGTTTGGTTGTGTGTTTTGCCCGTTTGCGAAAACTACTATTACGCTCAAAACGATTGTAAGAATTATTTTCATAACGCATTCAGTTAAGGGAATGCTAGTAAAGTTACCTTTTTATTTGACCGAAAAAAACGGCGTTACCAGCGCACATCGGCGGCCTCAAAATGCGATTAATCATTTTGTATTTTCAATTTTGCAAGCGGATTGTTTGTTGCGTTTTTAGCATGCGCTTAAACTTTTCGCGCCCCGCTAAACCCATGTTCGCAGTATCACATCTTGTAGTATCCGAAAGACAATAAGAAACATTTGCAACCTTCGCGGTGAATTGCCCATTGGTGAAATTTTTTACGGCCCCTCCGTTGCTGGCTGTAAAGCTGAAGGTCCCGCTAATACTTGTCCCATCAAAGGAACTGATCACAAGTGTTCCGGTATTGCTGTCATAAATTCTCAAGTTATCCCAGTTTACATACATCGCTGTAATCTTATCACTCATGTTCCCAATATGAAAAGTTCCTGCATTTACAATGGTGTCAACAAAAAGCGTTATATCCTCCGATCCTTTGGTTCCGTCTATCATCAGGGTATTGTCGGTATAGGAGTATACATCCGGTTTGGCGGTTTTTAAAACACCGTCCATTTTGTAAGTGAGGTTATTATCAGGTGTAGGGTTGTCTTTCTTGCATGATCCAAGGGCTGCGATAAGACTGCCGCCGATCAATAATTTTGTGATAAGTTTCATATGTCAAGGTTATTGGGTTTATATTGGTATAGAATAGACTTTGATCGGAAGGTTTAATCCGTTACTAAAATTTTTAGCTTTAATGTCAGAGCGTGTTCCGCAAGCCTAAACATTAGGCAAACGGCACTTTTATAATATTGCCAGTGGTGCAAATTGCAGGATTATTGATTGTTATACTAAATTCAGTAAATTTGCTAATGTTTACATAGAAACAATGGCAACAACTCAGAAGTCACATACAGAACTTAATCCAATACAGGTTAGCTTGTTAAGGCTATTCAATAGGCCCATGTCTGAAAATGAAACCAGGGAATTGAAAAAACTCATCGTTAACCACTACTCAGGATTATTGGAAGAAGAAGTTACGAAAGTTGTCACTGAAAAAGGATATACTGAAAGGGACTTTGATAATATGCTTAACAGCGAAGATTAATGACTGCGGTAATCGACACAAATTGTCTTTTAGCATCCATACCTCCTCAAAGCAATCATTACTGGTTATATCTTGCTTTTAAAGAGCAGCGTTTCGACTAGTTGATCAGTAATGAAATTATGATCGAGTACGAAGAAAAACTATCCCACAAATATTCGGAAAAAACTGCAAACCTTGTATTGTCCATTTTGATTGTTGCTCCAAATGTTATATTTGCTGAACCTTATTTTAAATGGAATCTTATTGACAAAGATCCTGATGATAATAAATTCGCAGATTTGACGATTGCCGGAAATGCAGATTACCTGGTTACAAACGACAAGCATTTTAACCCATTAAAAACAATTGACTTTCCCAAACTGAATGTTGTAACCATGGATGAATTCAAAAAGATCATCTTAGGAACATAAATACAATCTGTTCATTACACGTCAATTACCCGCAACAACACCCCTCCCCGCACCCATTATCATCAGCCTTTTGTATTGGTTTCGCAATCAGCAATTCTTCCGGCAAAGCGGCACGAACATCGTCGATCACCACATCAATAAATAGTTGTTCCGTAATATTGGCCATAACCTGGTTTTCGATAATAATTGATTTCTTATCCCCGGTTTTAAGGCCCTTAACTGCCTCTTCCAGTTCCGGTAATATTTTTCCGGCGCCATGCAGGTATTCGATGGGCTTGTTGTCCATGATATTGTCTATGACGTCACCGTGCTTGTTTTTGACTAAATAACGTAAGGAGACCATTGTATTATCTTCTATTATCATAAGGTTACTTCCTTTCCGCTTACCACCATTCTCTCTACTTTGATGGCACCATAGGCCACTTTTAATGACGGCACTTTGTTTTTTAAGGTTACCGTGCCGAAACCTGTTTCCGTGGATAAAAAACTCGTAAAGTCGCCAATTTTTGAATCGATAAATAAGGTTTTTGTCACCGCATCAAACCAGACACCGGTAAGGGCTTGCAAATAACCGTAGCTGGATAAGGCGCGTGCGTACCAGTGCCCGCACTCGTACTCATTAAATGGGTTTCGTATCCGGCCATCGTACCTGTCGCGCGAGGCGCGAAGTATTTTGAGTCCCTCTTGTACCTCTCCGAATAACATTAAGTGTGAGGCTACCTGGTGCTCAATACCTGTCCAAACTTCGTCGCTGTAAACAAATGGCAGTGATAACTTGCCGCCTTTGGGCCAGGTACAAAGTAGCAAACCGGCTTCGTCGCCCAATGCGTATGAGGGCCGCTGGGGATTGGCGTGCTCGGACAGATTCTCTTTAAAGTTGTATTTATAAACCGCCAAAAGATGGCTCTTTATTTTCTGCGGATCGATAATATCATCAACCCCGCACATCCTGCCAATCCAGGCACCCAATACACCATCCGACAGGCACCCTTTTCCATATTGATATTTAGGCCCCTCCTTCTCTAATAAATCCTGCGCTTCCTTTGAATACTCCCCGCCATAGGATTTCATTGTTGCCGGGTTTTTGGCATTGAGGCCGGTAAAAGTTATTTTCTGGGTAAAATACTCACCATCATATAATTCCGTCTCGATCGCCTTTTTGGCTTTTGCCATTAATTGAAGGTATGAGGTCATATCTTCACCTAAAAATCCGCCCATGGCGCTGATGCTGTGAAGGGCGCCGATATAAAAACTGGTGTGCATACCATCGGGCCCCCAAAACTCGATATCGTAAGTGTTGTGGTGCGGCTCTTCGATCACACCTTTATGCCGGGGATCCCAGGTTGCAATGCAGTAATCCATACTGACCTTTACCATGGGATACATTTTTTTCATCCAGGTATTATCACCGCTTATCCTCCATTCGCGGTAAACCTTCATTATTCCGCCTAATTGTCCATCGGCAGCGGCATGGAAATCATGCGTTGCCGGCTGTATTGGTAAATTGGCCCTAAAAGTTTGATGTCCGTTTATATCCTGATCCTCGCAAAACTCGGTATGCCGCAAACTTCTTTCAAGAGCCGGGAATAAATGCGGAATAGCCTGCGCGTAATTCCATACGTGGGTACAGGAACCATGGCAGCACCCGGAGGAATCGTTGCAGCCCTCGAAGCTCCATAACCGGCCGTCATATTGGCGCATTACCGTGGGCGATTTTAAAATGGAAAGATTGCAGGCCACCGCCTCAATCACTTCTGCCGGCAACGTACTTTCATAAAACGCTTTTGTGAACGATTCCGAATGCTTTTTTAAATCCCGATAATTTTGCGCCCAATAATTTGCTACGGCGCCGATATTTTCGAAACGGCTGCTATACCAGGGCTTATAAAATTTCCCGCTGAAATCTTTATCGTATTTATCCAGCGCAATATCGCCGGGCGAGTTGCAGCATCCGCTTGCAGGGTCACAGTTTTCTTTTCTACTTCCCACTTTGCCAAAGGTCAGTTCCGAATCGGGTGTGTACCAGGCCATCATTAGCCTTATCGTCTTTTGCTTTCCCGGTGCGAGTTCAAAGGGCACATACAGGCTGGCTCCCGGCGCATCGCTTGGTACAGGCGGTGTGCTTTTTATCTCGCCGTTCTTTACGGTGTTCCATGCCATAGTCAGTGGGTCCCACCATCCGCCCCTGAACCAGCAATGATCAACCAGGGTATGGTCATCGTCGGTAAAAATGGCAAAGTCGGATGGGAAAGGCTTTTCTTTAGTTCCGGCTTCTGACAAGACAAATCCGTTTTTTGTTGGACGAATGGCATTTGCCCCCTTTTCGCGTATTAAAAAGTTTTTTGAATTAAATGAAAAAACCGCGCTGACCACTGTATTGCCGGTATTGGTGAATTTATATTCAATAGCGCCAACCGGCAAGCTTGAATTATCATCATCAGTAGGAATAAAAGGGCTCCAGCCAGTTAACTGAACTGCTAAAGGAATATCCTTATCCTTCAGATCGATACGACAAAATGGAAATTCGGTTTTGAAACTCGCGCTATGAAAATGCGGCAGCCCGATATTGGAGCCGCTTAGTCCATTTGCAGCGTCATGCAACCCGAATTTTTTCCAGTCCGGCACGGGGCCCTCCAATAACTTAGCTCCGTTTTGAATTCCCTTTACCGATATGGCCGCAAACATCCCCGGCTCATTAAACAACTCGGGTTGATTTCTAACGGATACATGGGATATTGCACCTGTTCCTTCCAGGCAGATCATACCTGCCCCCAGACCACCAATGGGAAAAGCAACCCGGTTAAGATACTCACCAGTATAGTGAGAATTGTAAGCGCGTTTTGGCGAATCCTTAGTTTTACCGTCGTTAAAAGATCCATCCTCTTCAACCTGCTTATCATCAGTTAATTTCAGAATACTGGAAGGCATGAATGCTAATGCGCCACCAACACCTACTTTTTTCAAGAAATACCGGCGGTCTGATTTGCTTTTCATATTTTAAATTAAATTTGAATATGGGTCAATTAAAAACTAAATATCTTGTTTTGTTAAGTTACAAATCAAACAATATCTCAATTATCAACCACACATCTAAACCCAATAGTAGCTGCGCGATCCATGGACGGCGACATTAATAAATATTTGGCGTATTTGTTCACTTCCTGTGCCTGCGGAAAATACCAGTGGGACGTTTGCGCATGGTAATAACTGCCCCCCTTTAAAATTGCCGAGCGGGTATGGGCATCTGTATATTCGTCGGTCCATTGCCAAATATTCCCCGTCATATCCATTATGCCGAACGGGCTTGCTCCTTTGGGAAAAGCCGTAACATCGGTTGGATCACGCATATTGCGGGTGATATCCGCTGGCGGTATCAGGGTGGTATCCCGTTTTGGTCCCCAGGGATATAAACGGCCATCTGTACCCTGCGCGGCGTATTGCCATTCCCACTCGTGCGGTAATCTTTTACCGGCCCAGGCCGCGTATGCTCTTGCATCCTCGATGGACACCCAGGTGACCGGTTTGTTATCCCATCCGGCGGGGAAAGTGTCCTGTTTCCAGTCGCGTAAAAAGTTATGGCTATCTTTTGGCCGATAGTGTGTGGCC
>JANYAB010000558.1 GCA_025355225.1 Bacteroidota bacterium | reverse complement strand
AAATCAAAATAATTACTCCATTCAGGGTCTTCACTTGTATCAAAGCTATATTCATAATCAGGAAAAGTAATCATTGCTTCTGATATTGTTTTGCAGCAATAAGTTACGTCCTCTACAAAAAAATAAAAATCCATATTGCCCTTAGTGGTTAAACGCCCGGCATAAACAGCATTGTTTTTTTCGACAATAAAACTTACAAGTATATCTTCAATGCTAAACAATATATCATATTCTTCACTCGAAGACAAACCATCTTCGTTAGGATTTTTCATCTTAACCGACACCAATACAATGTTAGGTTTGTCCTTTAGTGGAGCAATTTTGCTGAGGCCGAGATCTACATAAATAGAGCCAAATGCATCATCAACATTAGTGAAATAAAAATCCCATTCTTCTTCGTGTTTGCTGGCAGCTTGCAGCTGGCTTCGCAACGTTAATTTGTCTTTGCCCTTAAATAGTTTATCAAATATTCCCATGTGCTTTTGGATAGGGCCATCAGTTGCATTTAAAATCACAACATAATCAAATCCTTTTTAAAATAAGCAAAATAAATCGAGAATGAGGAAGAACCATCACAAAATAATAATTCTTCAATGGAGTTATTTAATCATGTACACCACATACGAAATAGCCAACCGCTTAACCGAATTGCTCGGCGAACAAAAATTTGTTCAGGCGTATGAAGAATTATTTATTGAAGATGCAGTAAGTATTGATCCTATTTACGCGGACAACCCACCGCTAAAAGGGCTGAAAAACCTGGTCAACCGCGAAAAACAATTTTTATCGCGGGCGAATATCCATCAAATCAGCCTGTCAGAACCACTCGTTTCAGGCAGTTATTTTACTGTCAGCCTTTCCATGGATTTCAGTACAGCAGACCAGGGCCGAAAGCAATTAACCGAGCTATGCATTTATAAAGTGGCTGATGGTAAGATCATCAGCCAGCAGTTTTTTATAGGCTGATTTTTAATTTGCGAAGACAGCGTTACCTGCATTTTGCTTGCGCTTTAAGATCAGTGCTGCAATAAGTGAAACGATCAAACCAACAGGCAAAATTTCACAGTAAGTTATCAAAGCGTTAAAGAACGGGTTTTTGTACATTTTCCCATAGCTCTGTGTATCCGCAATCTGCTTCTGTATTTCCGCCGGACTTGCACCGGAAGCTTTCAATTTAACGAGAAGGTGTGCGGCATATTTTTCATAGAAATCGGGAATAAAAAAATAGTAGTCGATCATCCACACTACAACATACATAGTTGAGGCCACAAGGGTGATCAGCAATCCGATTTTAAAAGCCTTGCCAAAACTGATGATCCCGTTATTGTATTTATCGCGGGAGTTTTTAACTCCGACAAATATGAGGGAAAAAGCTACCAGCATAGTAGTATATCCCAATAACATACTGCCCCAAAATTCAGGATCCTTAAGGAGGCCCGCCATGGCTACAAGCATCCAGGAAGTAACGATCAGTCCGCCGATCAGTCCGCAAATGATAATTGTTTTTTTCATCGCTTTAATTTTTTGTTTCCTCAAAATTGATGAACAGCAAAATATTTTCGGTAATACTTTTGGGTGATTTTAATATAAACTATCCTATTTGGTACCAAAGTGTGAGCCGGTCAGGGTATGATGCTAAGCCGTTTAGCCATATCAATAGCCTGTGTGCGGCGCTTTACCTCCATTTTTTCAAATATCTGTGCTGAATGTGTTTTAATAGTGTTTAGTGAAACAAATAGGCGTGCGGCTATTTCCTGATTGCTCAGGCCTTCGGCCATTAATTGCAGTACTTCAAGTTCACGTTTGCTAATGTTAAGCTTGCGCACTTCTTCCTGGTTAGTCGTAAACCCATTCTTATTTATCGCAAACACCTCCTTTTCAATTACAATTGTCTGGATTTTAGGTTTACGCAGCTTTAGGGTCAGCCAAATACCAAGCCCGGTAAAAATGACAGCAATGGTACCGGCATAAAGCTCCAGTTGGTTGTCAATAATGATAAAGCGCACTTCGAGCCATTTTAACAATATTATTAAAATAGCCAGCGAAATTCCGTAGATGATGATTTGCCTGTTTCGTGCCAAAGCGTTTAGATCTTTTTTATAAATTAATCTAAAATAAGATTTTGTACTCGATAATGATAGGGCTAGAGCACCAACTGCCCGTATAATTTCTCCAGCGTTTCCGCAGGGTCAATGCACAATCCCGGATGCACTTTCGAAGTTTGCACAACAGTGCTACGCGTTGCCGTGAGCCACC
>JANYAB010000731.1 GCA_025355225.1 Bacteroidota bacterium | reverse complement strand
GACAATTTTTCCTGCCGGAACCAGCATCATTATAGCTTTTGGGCTTTTAAGGCTTGCTGTAAAATCCTTTACATCACTAAACCCCTTTACATTGCCGTGTTTGCCTTCCTGCTCCAAAAGGGTGCCCTTTGAGGTATCCTTATCAAAACCGGCACCTGCAACGCCATGATCTGCCATATTTAATAATAGGTTGCGGCCCATAGTGCCCAACCCAATCATGCCAAAATCGTATTTATTTGATGTATCGCTCATTTTAGTTAGATTTTTCTATTTTTAAATCTTCAAGTATCTTTTTGGTCGATTCGAAGCTATTATGCTGATAAGACCGGATACCTAATTTTTGCGCCGCATTTACAAACATTACCCTGTCGTCAAAATACACGCATTGCTGGGGTAAAACCTGGGCTATACCCATAGCCAGCTTGAATATACCCGGGTCGGGTTTCCGCATCTTCACTTCACAAGATGATATAAAAGCATCAAAACAATCATGCAGTTTAAATTTCTTAACACGGTAGTCATTCAGCTCCTTCCCCTCGTTGTTAATGGATATGATCCTGAAACCGCAATCCTTTTTCCATTCTTTGATCCATTGAAGCGTGCCTGGCAACTCTTTTGATCGTGAATACATAAATTCCTTAAAGTCCTCGCGCGTAAATTCGCGGGGGTGGTTAAAGATTACTGTATCTAAATATTCATCCAGGGTGATGCTGCCTATTTCATAGACGTTAAAAATGAAATTATGCAATTCATTTACTTCGTCATAGTCCAGACCAAATTGCTCAGCCGCCTCCTTCCTTGAGTCTCTTCCCCATCCGTTTGTAAGCAAAACGCCCCCAATGTCGAAAAAAAGGATCTTTAAAGCTTCTGCTTCCACGTTACTTAAACTTTTGCTTTTTGATCTTCAATAGCTTGGAGCAATTTTTCAAACGGTTTGTTGAATTTCTCGATCCCCTCATCTTCTAATTGCTGAGTGATCTGATCGATATCGATACCAGCAGCCTTCAGCCTGTCTAACGTTTCGGTGGCTTTATCTAAACCGTCTTCTAAAGTATTTGCAACAATTCCGTGATCGCGGAAGGCTTCGATGGTTTCCAAAGGAACTGTGTCAACAGTATCGGCTCCGATCAACGCTTCAACATATTTAGTATCCTTAAATGCAGGGTTCTTGCTGCTGGTACTTGCCCATAACAAACGCTGAGGTTTGGCACCTTTTGCAGCTAATTTTTCCCAACGCTCGCCGCTGAAAATCCTTTTATAAATTTCGTAAGCCTTTTTTGCTGACGCGATAGCAACTTCGCCTTTCAGATCGCCTAATCCTTTTTCATCCAACATTGGATCAACCAATACATCAATACGGCTCAGGAAAAAGCTGGCTACAGATGAAATATGACCAATTGAATGGCCCGCTGCCAAATGATCTTCTAAACCCGCGAGGTAGGCTTCTGCCACTTCTTCATAACGTGGTAACCCAAAAAGCAGGGTAACATTAATATTAATGCCCTTAGCTATGGATTGCCGGATAGCTTCCAAACCTGGTTGTGTACCCGGGATTTTGATCATCACATTTTCGCGATCAACCAATTTCCAAAGTTTTGCAGCCTGGTCAGTAGTTTCCTGGGTCTTTAAAGCCAAAAATGGAGATACCTCTAAACTTACATAACCGTCTGAACCTTTGGGCTGTTCGTTAAAAACACCTTTGAATACGTCAGTTGCATTTTGGATATCAGTAATTGCAAGACCGAAAAATATATCTTCATTACTTTTACCCTGTTCAGCCAGTTCCCTTAGCTCGCCGTCATAATCCGAGCTTCCGGTAATGGCTTTTTCAAAAATTGCAGGATTTGAGGTTACCCCCCTTAGGCCGTCTTCATCGATCAATTTTTTTAGTTTTCCTGATTTAATGATATCGCGGTCAATAAAGTCAAGCCAAATGCTTTGGCCTAAACTGTGTATTTGTTTTACTTTACTAGTTTCCATGGTCTATTTAATTTTATTTAAAACTTTGAAAATATGCTAATTTGAAAACGACTTGATATTAAGAATTTGGCAATTTTCAAATCTCCAAATTAATACATCTTCAAATTTACTACTATTATTTTTCGAGCAGATGAACTTTTTGAAGTCTGCGCATGTGCCTTTCAGCTCCTGAAAATTTAGCATTTAAAAAAGCCTGAACATACTCTTCGGCAGCCATATTGCCGGTAACGCGTCCACCCAGGCATAGTAAATTCAGATTATCATCTTCCACACCCTGGTGGGCCGAAAAATGATCATTTATTAACGCCGCCCTTACACCCGAAACTTTGTTGGCTACAACCGAAGCGCCTACCCCACTGCCACATACGGCTATGCCCCTGTCCACCTCCTTAGCGGCAACTGCTTTTGCAAGCGGTATCACAAAGTCGGGGTAATCATCCTGGTCGTTTTGTTCATATGCCCCGAAATCTACTATTTCGTAACCTGAAGCTACCAAAAATGAATGGAGAACTTTTTTTAATGCGTATCCGCCGTGATCAGCTGCTATCCCTATTTTCATTGTAAGAAGATTTGAGATATGAGATTTGAGATATGAGAAAATAAAAATTAATCTCAAATCTCATGTCTCACATCTAATGTCTACAGAAGCGCTTTCGCTCTTTTAACTACATTATCAACAGTAAACCCAAAATGTTTATACAGGTCTTCTGCCGGAGCCGATTCACCAAAGGTGGTCATGCCCAGCATATCGCCTTCATCGGTTGTGTATTTGTGCCAGCCCATTGGAGATGCCATTTCTACTGCCAAACGTTTCCTGTTGGCTTTAGGGAATACCTCTTCTTTGTAGGCGTCACTTTGTTTTTCAAACAATTCCCATGATGGCATACTTACCACCCGGGTTGATATACCTTCTGCTTCCAGCTTAGCCTGTGCATCCATTATCAAAGCAACCTCAGAACCTGTGGCCATCAATATCAAGTCTGGATTCTTGCTTGCTTCTGATAATATGTAAGCGCCTTTTGCCAAATTGGTTGCCTTACCATATTTATCCTGGTCAAGGATCGGCAAACCCTGGCGCGTAAACACCAATACAACCGGGCCGCCTTTGTGTTCGACAGCTACTTTCCATGCCTGTACACTTTCATTAGCGTCAGCAGGGCGAATAACTGTAATTCTTGGTATCGACCTTAATGAAGCCAATTGCTCAACCGGCTGATGGGTAGTACCGTCCTCGCCCAAACCAATACTGTCATGTGTGTAAACAAATATCGGACTGATCTGCATAATAGATGCAAGGCGAATCGGCGGACGCATGTATTCAGAGAACATCAGGAAGGTTGCACCAAATGGTATAACACCCGGAGTTAACGACATACCGTTCATGGCCGAACCCATCGCATGCTCGCGGATACCGAAGTGAAAATTACGGCCAGCCCTGTTCTCAGATGTAAATGAATCGAAATTCTTTAGATTAGTTTCTGTTGACGGCGCAAGATCTGCAGCACCACCTATTAAGTAGGGCACTTTTGCGGCTATCGCGTTCAACGCTTTTCCGGACGCTACGCGTGTTGCCACCTTAGGATCGGACGCTTTGAATACAGGCAGATCATCGGCCCAGCCCTGAGGAAGTTCACCTTTGCTCGCAGTTTCATATTCTAAAGCTAATTCCGGGAATTGAGCTTTGTAATCACTGAATAATTTGTTCCATTTTTCTTCAGTGCCTGCGCCTTTTGCACCTGCTTTGTGATAGAAGTCTAACACTTCGGCAGGTACGTTAAATGATTTATCGGGATCAAAGCCAAAAAACTCTTTAACCAGCTTTACTTCATCAGCACCTAAAGGTGAACCATGAGATCCTGCCGTTCCGGATTTATTCGGACTGCCATAAGCAATTAATGACCGCACCCTGATCAATGATGGTTTTTGTACTTCAGCTTTGGCGTTTACCAAAGCCAATTGCAAAGCGTGCACATCATTAACATCAGCTACTTCCTGCACATGCCACCCATATGCGCGGAAACGCTCGCTTACATCCTCATTGAATGTAATATCGGTAGCGCCTTCAATTGAAATGTGATTGTCATCATATAAATAGATCATGTTACCCAGTTCCAAATGGCCTGCTAACGAAGCAGCCTCGGACGTTACACCTTCCATCATATCACCATCGCTAACGATAGAGTAAATGTGGTAATTAAAAAGATCGAAACCTGGTTTGTTATAACGCGAAGCCAAATGTTTTTGAGCGATTGCAAAGCCTACCCCGTTTGCAAAACCCTGACCCAGGGGGCCGGTAGTTACATCAATACCCGGGCACAGGCCATATTCAGGGTGACCCGCGGTTTTGCTGTTTAGCTGGCGGAAATTCTTGATATCATCTAAAGTAAGGTCATAACCAGTTAAATACAAGAAACTATATTGCAGCATACAAGCATGCCCACATGACAGGATAAACCTGTCGCGGTTTGCCCAATGCGGGTTTTTTGGATTGTAGTTCATAAACTGCGACCAAAGCACATGGCCCATCGGCGCGAGTGCCATGGCTGTACCAGGGTGGCCGGAGTTTGCTTTCTGTACAGCATCGGCTGATAACACCCTTACTGTATCAATACTTAATTGTTCAATGCTTTTTGTGGTTGAATCCATATTTTTTCTTAGAAATGTATTTACGTTAATATTGGAGGTAATGAAGTGATCAGGTCGTGACGCTCATCTTTGAGCCATAACCGCGACCCACCCTTTATGCCGTCCTGATTAGAAACTATTTTAATATTCTTATCCAGTTTAAAATTCAATTTATCCGAATTACCGC
>JANYAB010000479.1 GCA_025355225.1 Bacteroidota bacterium | reverse complement strand
GTTATTTGAGGAATAGAAAAGTACATTACAAATCACTAATAATACAACCTGGTCGGGATTATAACCCACAAGAAACCGGGATAGCAATAAATAAGCTATCGATAGAATAGAAACAACAATTACAGAGCGGGGATTAACTGTAATGTCATGGCCGACATTATTGGGCATGCTATTTTTTAATGAAGTCTGAACGGAATATCTTATCCCATAAAGGCGAGCTTACTCCGTATCCCTTATCCGGATCCTGATAATGATGCAGCATATGGTGCTGTTTTATCTTCTTCCAGACGGAGCCTTTAAAATTAAAATGATGTATGGCGTAATGAGACAGATCGTAAAAAAGATAACCCAGTATAAAGCCCGGGAAAAAGCCAAAAATATAATTAACAGGCAAAATAGCCTTAAATAATAGGTAGAAGATAGTAGCTAAAGGGATACTTACCGAAGGTGGCAAAACCAAACGTTTGGCGTCGCTGGGATAATCATGATGAACACCGTGGAAAATAAAATGCATTCTTTGCGCCCAGGGTTTACCTGGCGGGGCAAAATGAAATACAAAACGGTGCATAATGTACTCAACAAACGTCCATACAAAAACGCCAAGTACAAATAATTCAAAAAAAGTAAGCAGATCGATACTAACCTCAAATAAGGCTTTGTAGATACAAAATAATATAACCGGCACAAAAATAAATACCGGAACAAGAAAATGAACTTTAGACAAGCTTTCTAAAAAGTCGTTCTTAAACATTCTCACAGACTCCTGTGAATTGGAAACATAGTTTTTTTTCATAACATTCAGGGTTTAAAATATCTGCAATTTCTCTGCCTGTTATTGATTTTTAATATTTTTAATTAACGCGAATATATGACATTTCTATTTGCTGACTTCATCAAAGAAGCACGAATTTTTTTGTTTGACACAAATCTGATATGATAATTTTAATACTTATTCTGATTTTTTGTTCTAATCTATTTTAGTATTCGTGGTTTCTTTCTGCTCAAGGGCCTTTTTGGCATCCATTAATCGCCTAAAGGCAGTTAAATTAGTTAAAATAGCAAGAGCCAATATTGGATATGTAAAAATGGACATAGTTTCAAATACATGGAATTTGATACCAGGGATATACAATTTGTAGTCACCGCCGATATATAAAGAAGTTACCCCACACAGTATAGCAAATAAACCCAGCGTGACAACCCGTTCCGGACGCTGCATCAGCCCGCCTTTGGAATCAACTCCTAAACCTTCAGCACGCGCCCTCACGTAGCTCACCATCATGGAGCCAATTAGTGCGATAAAAGCAATTAGAGAGCTTAAAAAATAGTGATGCGCTACCAGGTAATAACAAATACCGAGGAACATAATCAATTCGCTGTAACGGTCAACTACCGAATCATATAATGCGCCAAAAGTCGATTTCATGTTACCGAGCCTCGCAACCTGCCCATCAAGCATGTCAAATAATCCCGCGAACAGGATCGCGCCCCCTGCCCAGCCAACATACCTGAGATCACCCCGGTTACCTTCTTCGGCCCCCACGATAAAAATTACGGCCACCCCTACATTCAACATAAAACCGATCGTCGTAATTGCATTAGGCGTTAATCCAATCTTAATTAAAACCTTTACAAAAGGATCAATAATTTTATATATGCCATATTGGAGATTTGTTCTTAAAGACGTTTGTTCCATAACTTTAGGAATATTAATCACAAATTTAGTTAAAAGTTAAAATCAACCCGCGTACGGATACCCCATTTTGTAACATCGGGGTGGTCCAAATAATTGAAACGTCTAACTAAATCGACCCTTATAAATTTAAAAATGTTTTCAACGCCTACGCTGCCCTCTACATACGGCGTTCTTCCTAAAGCATAGGCAATAGGCTGCCCGTTACCATCCACCGGGAACTGGTATAATGCCGGATGCAACGAAGGATTGTTTTCATTACTAACACCTCCCCACAGTGCTTTGAAAGAAACTGTTTCGCGCCATTTTAACCGTTTGAATAAAGGTATTTTATTAAAAAAGAATCCATTAAAGTGCTGGTCTATACTTATACTTTCATAATGATCATTGGCAAATTCCAAAAAGTTCATTAAATTATAGGTATTAATATCGTAAGAATAGGTTTGATTTGCCCGGGGGATAGAAAGCAGGGGATAAGGTACCTGCCCAAAAATATGGCCGGCTTCAACTGTTCCATCGGCGTATCCCAACTGTGATAAGTAAAAATGTTTGTCGATCCGGAAATGCAGGCTTTGGTAACTGTATTGTCCGCCAAGTACATTTTTTAAACCGGCAGCGTAGTCAATTGCCAACACCGGATATTTACTTGGGATGGGCACACGGTATATTTTGCCCTGGTAAAATTGTTCGTTTGGCGCATAGCGCAAGCTTACAGTGGCCTCGGTTGTGGTTAGATCATGAATAATATTGGGGATATTATTTATATCGTTAATAAAATAGAGTGAGCCGGCTGGCGATTGCGTCCATTTTTTAAAGCCTAAATTGTATGAAAAATGGTTTAGAAACTCATGAACATAATCCAGCCTGTAAAAATCATTGTACAAATATTTATCATTGGTGCCGCGTTTAAATGATAGCAAAAAATTGTCCTCCTGTACAAATTGCAATGACGCGCCGGGTATTTTGGTATCCCGCTGAAAACTTGCTCTTAAATAATTCTGTGGAAACCTATAAATGGATTTATTATTTATCGAATAGGTCGCACTCAAAAAATATTTCCATCTTTCATCTTTAAACCCATAGGCTGCATAAGTTTCAAAGTAATACCGTTTGCTAAGTTCCGGAGTAGTTCTGCCACCGAACCTCAGCCTTAATCCTTCAATAGGGTTGAAACTGTAAAAAGTATTGGCAGGACCAATTTCAAATGGACCGAATGATTTATAACCTGCAAATAACAGCGTTAAAACATCCATGGTACGGCGGTACGACGCTATGGTTTTTAGTGTGTCGATATTATGATAAACCTTCGACTCAGCTTTGGTAAGGGTATCCAGGCGGTTTTGGGACCAATATTCGTCGGTCCTGCTATTAGCCTCGTCATACACTACCTGCGCTGGTCCATCATAGGTAGTGTCTGGCAACGCCTTATTAACCTGGTAGTCTTTAAACGTAATTGTTCTGATACCTAATGTGCCCTTATTTTTATTATTAGTCAAACCGAAATCAACGCGAATGGTGCTTTTGCTCAAATGGTAACGCCCATCCGGGTTTTGCTCAAAACTCAAATCGACCTGCATCCTCTTCACAAAATTCAAATTGATATTTTTATTGATTGAAAGCACCGCTTTTTGCACTGCATAGTTTCCGTCAAGAGTTATATAGATCTTTCCCTCAAACAGCAAATCTGTGGTATTTCGCGGAGTAAAACTGAGTTCAACCAGCTTGGCATTGTTTACTGTTACAGTATCAGTAATAAAAAATTTATAAAATGTTGGTGCAGCGTCAGCAATTGGGCTCAAAAACTGATTAGTGAATAGAAATATGTTATTAGAGTAAATATCGACATCATAATAAAGGTGTTTGAAATATTGCCCAAGCCCTTCGTTGTCAAGGTAGTTTCCAAAGTTTACCCCTTTTTGTGCCAGCATTATCGTTTTTTTCTTTTCGGGAGTTTTGCGGTAATAGTTTTGGCTCAATTTTTCATCGAGGTATATGGGCAGCAAAGACATTCCGGGTATAGTTGTGCTATCCTTGTTGTCGAGCATAAATTTATATTTCCTGAAAAACTTTTTGTCAGATACCGTAGGCGAAATATTAATCAGCGAAAACTGCATCTTATCGTACTCTTTGTATTGAACATAAGCGTAGCTTTCGGGACGGTTTTTTTCTTTATTCGCTATTACCTGGCGAATCAACTCAACAGCCGGATTATCTTTGTTACGGTACTTTGGCTTTTTGCCCGATTTGATAATGACCTCGTTAAGTTGTTGTGATTCTGGAGACAGGCGAATATTTACAACCTGCTCCTTACCCGGTTCAATAGCTATAATTACGGTTTTGTACCCCTCGTACGTTACTTTTAACTGACTATAAGGCTCTGTGGATTGCAGAACATATTCTCCATCTTCACTTGAAGTTATCCCAATTGTACTATTTACAAATGATACATTAACAAAAGGAAGGGTTTGTTTTGTTTTCGCATCAGTAACGGTGCCGCTTACTTTTGTTAGCTGTGCAAATGCCAGCGAGGAGGGGAAAAGAAATAAGGTTAAAACAAATATCTTTGAATAAATACTTTTAAACATCATGCGCCTAATGCAGTTATGCAAATAAAAACTCATTTTGTTACGAATAGTTCTAAAGTGTATTTGTATTTATTCATACAATTAATTAGAGGTTGTGTGATGAAATCCCATTAATTGATACAAAGGACATATATTAATTGTTGATATTAAAAACTACCACCTCTAATGCTTTATCTGCTTTTTATGAATTTGCTTCATTCGACTAAACACATAAAAAGTATGCAGGGGATTATGATATGGCGCAAAAATAGAAAAATTTCACATAGACTATTGTGGTCAAAAAGTCAAAATTAATCAATTGATTAATTAATATTCTTTGATGCCGATTTTAAAATAACTTGAACCATAAAACAATTTGTAATAGCGCATTAGCATATATACCGGCTAATACATCGTCCAACATAATACCCCATCCACCCGGTAACTGTTCTAATTTCCTGATGAAAAAAGGTTTTGTTATATCAAATAATCTAAACAATATAAGTGCAGCGACTAAATACTTTATAGTCACCGGAATAAAAAGCAGGCTGATACCCATCCCGGCAACTTCATCGATAACTACGCGTGCAGGGTCTTTGCCCCATATCCTGGAAACTACATTTGAAGACCAAATGCCCAGCAAAGATATTAAAATAGTAGCTATTAAAGATGGGATAAACTGATAACCGGCCACCCAGGCAAAGTACCAGCAAATGCAACACGCTACGGCCGCAACCGTACCAGCTCCTTTGCCAATGTAACCAATGCCCAGGCAGGTGGAAATTAGCTTATGAAATAACATTACAATGTTTCTACCAAATCCTGGTAATAATCTAAGCCCAGGTGAGTGATCAGATCTTCGCCCATTAAGTGCCGCAAAGTATTTTGTAATTTCATTAATTGTTTGAATATATCGTTTTCAGGTCTTAGACCCGGGGCAGTTTGCGGCGATTTAAGATAAAATGATAACCACTCCTGTATTCCGCTCATTTCGGCCCTTTTTGCCAGATCGCAAAACAATGCAAGATCTAATGCTATAGGTGCTGCCAGGATTGAATCGCGACAAAGAAAATTGATCTTGATCTGCATCTTATATCCCAGCCAGCCAAAAATATCAATATTGTCCCAGCTTTCTTTATTATCACCATGCGGCGGATAATAATCGATACGTATTTTATGGTAAAGGTCCCCGTATAACTCCGGGTTATCTTCGGGCCTTAAAATATCTTCTAATACACCGAGCTTAGAAACTTCTTTAGTTTTAAAGTTATCCGGGTCATCAAGTACTAATCCATCACGATTACCTAATATATTGGTCGAAAACCAGCCTCTAACACCAAGCGAACGGGCGGCTAATCCCGGTGCCAATATAGTCTTCATTAAAGTTTGACCTGTTTTAAAGTCCTTACCGGCAATTGGGGTCTCTGTTAGTTTTGCCAATTCAATCAACGCGGGGATATCTACGGTAAGGTTAGGTGCGCCGTTAGCAAAGGGTATTCCTAATTTAAGCGCAGCATAAGCATAAATCATACTTGGAGATATACGCTTATCATCATCTATAAGCGCCTGCTCAAAACTGGCTAGGCTTTGGTGTATCTCAGAAGCCTCATAATATATTTCAGTAGATCCACACCATACTAAAACTATTCTGTTGCAATTGTTTTTTTCTTTGAAGGTATTAATATCTTCCATTACAGCCTGGGCAAGCTCATACCTTGTACCCGTTTTAACATTGGTTGCAATCAGGTTTTTTGCGTAGTTGTGATCAAACGCTGCTTTCATGGGTACCACAACTTCCAATTCGGATTTTATGGCGTTTAATAAGCCCGGCTCAAGCACCTTTGCTTTCATAGCGGCTTCATAAACATTATCTTCATACACGTCCCATCCACCAAAAACAATATCATTCAGGTTGGCTAACGGTACAAAATCTTTTATTTTGGGATGGCGGTCTTCTGTTCTTTTACCTAAACGGATATGCCCCATTTGGGTAAGTGAGCCAATTGGCTGCGATAAACCTTTTTTCACGGCTTCAACGCCGGCAATTAATGTAGTGGCTACTGCACCTAAACCTGGTATCAAAATACCCAGTTTGCCTTCGGCAGGTTTAATGTTGCTTTTCATACTTTATTTTTTCAGATTATACTTACGACTGAGCTTTCCATTTGTTTATGGATAACTCAAAGGACTGAATTTTTCAACAAAGAAGGGTATCTATTTGTAAAGTTGACCAAAATATGGGATTTGTCAGTTTACACCTTAAGTACCTTTTGTGAGGTTTGCAAATTATTGAAAAAGAGAGAAGATATAAAATGTTTCTGTCCGCGTTTTTAATTTGTGACTAAATTGCTTTTTCGTAAATCCTGTATTTTTTGTAAGGATCGCCTTTAATGGCAGCAATCGCATTATTAATCAGATCATTATGCTCCAAAGTCCATGAAGCTTCGGCTGATTTCAAGCCTTTTCTTCTATATTCTTTAATTATATTGCCATATAAACAGGCTTCGATACCCATCTTACGATACCCATCTATTACACCGAGCGCCATTATACGAATTGCAGAAATTTTACTTTTATTAAGCAGTATTTTAAAAATACCTGTCGGCAGCAGTCTGCCTCTCTTCACTTTGATCAATACCTGGTTCAGATCAGGTACAGCTAAGCCAAAGCCTACTATTTTGCCTTCTTTTTCAGCAACAAGGCAAAAATCCACATCAAGTATCATTTTCAGATCTTTAGCTAAATAATCAAATTCAGCATCATTCATGGGTACAAAACCCAGGTTTTTGTCCCATGCCTTGTTATATACTTCCCGTAATTTAGCTGATTCCTCTTTAAAATTCTTCAGGTTTATTTTACGGATAGTTATGTTATTTCTTTTTAAACGCTCCTGCAAGATGTCCAGCAACCGTACTGATTTATCATCATAACTATCTCCGGTCCAGTTCCAGGCAATAAGGTCAACTTTTTTCTTTAGGCCTGCTTTTTCAATCAGGTCTGCATAATACGGCGCATTGTAAGTCATCATTACAACAGGCGGACTATCAAACCCTTCAATTAATAAGCCGCAAGCCTCGTTGGTTGAAAAATTAACAGGGCCAATAATTGTACTCACACCCTTCTCTTTAAGCCAGGCGGTTGCCTGGTCAAATAGCAGGTTGGCAACTTCCTGGTCATTGATACAATCAAAAAAACCAAAAAAGCCATCATTGGCATTATTAAATTCATTGTGGCTAACATTTAGTATTGCAGCAATGCGGCCTACTATTTTATTGTCATCATAAGCTAAGAATGTTTGCAATGATGAATGTTTATGAAAAGGATGGGTAGTTAACAGGTCCTTTTGTGCTATAAACAATTCCGGTACATAGTTTGGATCGTTTTTATAAAGATCGTGTGGAAAGTCGATAAAATTCGCCAGCTCCTTTTTAGAATTAACCGGAATTATTTTTTTCATTTGAGTAGTATGTTTTTAAGGGTAATGAACCAGCTCTGCAGATACGCAGGTATTATTCCGTCCCGATAGCTATCGGGACGGAATAATGGTTTCATATATTTTCTTTGATCATTATTACACCAACTTCTTTGAACGCTTTGGCTATTTTTTCGATAGCTTCTTCAATCTGGCTAAAAGTATGTGTTGCCATCAGTGAAAATCGGAGTAAAGAAGAGTCGGACGGAACAGCCGGTGATACAACCGGGTTTACAAATACACCGGCATTCTGCAGGTATTTTGTAACCAGGAAAGTTTTTTCATTATCGCGGACATAAATAGGCAGAATAGGGCTTTCAGTTGGCCCAAGGTCAAAACCTTCGTCGATAAGTAATTTATGGGCATGGCGGGTATTATCCCATAGCCTTGCTATTCTTTCGGGTTCTGATTCGATAATATCCAAAGCTGCAATAACACTTGCTACTGCGCCCGGTGGCATGCTGGCGCTAAACATCAATGAACGCGCGCGGTGTTTCAAATAATCAATAGTAGCATGATCGCTGGCTATGAATCCTCCAAGTGATGCCAGGGATTTACTAAACGTACCCATAATAAGGTCAACTTCGTTTGTCAAACCAAAGTGCGAAGCCGTACCTGCACCCTTTTCTCCGATAACTCCAAGGCTGTGGGCATCGTCAACCATAATGTTGGCGCCAAATTCTTCGGCCAGCTCAACAATTTCAGGAAGTTTTACAATATCGCCTTCCATACTGAATATGCCATCAACGGCTATCAGTTTAACTGCGTCTTCTGGTAAAATACTTAGCTTGCGCTTTAAGTCGTCCATGTCATTATGGGCGTACTTAATAACCCTTGAAAAGGAGAGGCGGCTACCATCAATCAATGAGGCATGATCATATTCGTCAAGTATCAGGTAATCATTCCGGCCCGTTATGCTCGACAAAACGCCCAGGTTCACCTGGAATCCGGTGCTGAATAGAACCGCTGCTTCTTTCCCAACATATCTGGCCAGGCGGTTCTCTAATTCGATATGTATATCAAGGGTTCCATTCAAAAATCTTGATCCGGCACAACCGGTACCATATTTGTCAATTGCTTTTTTTGAAGCCTCTTTAATTTTAGGGTGACTTGTTAATCCTAAATAGGAGTTTGAGCCAAACATTAATACACGCTGACCATCGATAATAACCTCCGTGTCCTGGCCAGACTCAATAGGCCTGAAAAAAGGGTATAGGCCCATTTTTCGTACCATTTCTGCGTCTTTAAATAGCGCAATTCTATCATGTAGTTTTTTACCCATGTATTAGCTCAACTTTAATTTTTTGTAAAAATATCATGAACAAGTTTATAATCAAATATTAGATAACTGATAATGTTTGTATTACACTTTATTGGTAATGTAAATTCTCGTAAGGCAAATTAATTAAAATTTTTATTTAATTCATGTCACTTTTTTTCATTTTTTTTAAAAGTGGGAAAAAAAGGTCATTCAAGTGGGTGATTTATTGGTGTTTGGTAAAATTGTTGTTGCTTATTTTCTTTTATTCATAATTATGCCATAATTAGCATTGTTCTGTAAATTTATCAAAATTTTCAGGAATTGTTGCCTTTAATTTGCGTTATTTATCACCAGTTCATCCTACCCTATGAAAAAAATACGCTATACTTTATTAATTATTGTGTTACTTTCCCCCTTATTGATCTATGCACAAACAAATGCCGATACTTCGACAAAGGTAGTTACTTTAAAGCAATGTATCGATTTTGCTTTGCATAATCAGCCTGTAGTGCGCCAAACAGCGATTGATGAAGCTATAAATGAGCGTAATATAAATATCAGTCTTTCGGCCTGGCTTCCTCAAATAAGCGGTTCGGGTGTGTATGATTATTATTTCAAAGGCACACCCATAGTTCCGGGAAACAAATCTTCCTCGACTGGAAATTTAAATAACTTGTCGACTCTTGGCTTACAAGCCAACCAGGTGATCTACAATAATGATGTTTTACAGGCTTCCAAAGCATCAAAATATTCGCGTCTATACTATAAAGAGAATACAACCAGCAGTCAGATCAATGTAGTATCGGATGTGAGCAAAGCATTTTTTGATATTTTGTTATCACGAAAACAGCTTGATATATTAAATGAAGATATAGTAAGACTGCAAAGAAGCCTTAAGGATGCCTATTCAAGGTACCAGGCCGGGGTTGTGGATAAAACTGACTATAAGCAAGCCACCATCGCGTTAAATAATTCTTTGGCTTCACGTAAGCAAACAGAAGAAACTATAAAAAGTAAATTTGCTTATCTAAAGCAGATCATGGGTTTGGGCTCCGGCAATAGCTTAACATTATCCTATGATTCCACCCGTTATGAGAATGAAGCGACTATTGACACTAATCAAAAACTGGATGTTAATAACAGAATTGAATATCAGTTGCTTCAAACCGAAAAAAATCTTCAAAACATAAATGTAAACTATTATAAATGGGGATTTTTACCATCGGTATCTGCAACCGGTAATTATAACCTATTTTATTTAAGTAATAGCTTTTCGACGCTTTATGACAAATCATTTCCCAACGCGTATGTTGGTTTAACCTTGGCACTTCCTATTTTTCAGGGAAATAAAAGATTGCAAAACCTTAGTAAAGCACGTCTCCAGGCTGATCGTGCCGACCTTGATATTGTTAATTCGCGTAATACCATCAACTCTGAATATGTGCAGGCGCTTGCAAGCTATAAAAGCAACTATAGTAACTGGCAATTTCTTAAGCAAAATGTTGATCTGGCAAAAGATGTATATCATGTTGTAAGCCTGCAATACAGGGAGGGTATTAAAACCTACCTGGATGTTATAGTTGCGCAATCTGATCTGAGGACTTCAGAACTTAATTATTACAATGCCTTATTTCAGTTATTATCCAGCAAAATTGACCTGGAAAAAGCTTTAGGTATCCTAACCATACAATAAAATTTGAATATCAAACCCATGAACAATAAATACATATTTTGGATCGGTTCTTTAGCACTTTTGGCCTGGACATCGTGCGGAAAGACAGCTAAACAAAACACGGCGCTGCCACCAACACCTGTAAGTGTTGCTGTCGCTAAAAAAGCTGAAGCCATTTATTACGACCAATACCAGGGCAGGGTTGTGGCTTTAAACACCGTTGAATTGCGCAGCCAGGTTGCCGGCTTTATAACCGGGATATTTTTTAAAGAAGGGGAGGTTGTGCCGAAAGGAAAACAGTTATATGAGATTGACCGGCGTAAGTATATTGCTGCTTATGACCAGGCCGTAGCCAATTTATCAAGCGCAGAGGCAAATCTTGTAAAAGCCCAAAAAGATGTTGATCGTTATACTTTTCTGCTAAAACAGGATGCAGTGGCACGCCAAACAGTTGATCAGGCAGTTGCGGCTTTCGAAACTAACAAAAGCCAGGTTGCAGTTGCAAAAGCGCAGGTTTCATCTGCGAAAACTGACCTTTCTTACGCTATCATTACGGCACCGTTCACAGGTCGTATAGGTATTTCGCAGGTAAAGCTTGGTGCCCAGGTTAGTCCGGGTACAACGTTACTTAACACAATATCAAGCGAACATCCTATAGGCGTTGACGTTGTAATTAATGAGCAGGATATCTCCCGGTTTTATACGCTGCAAAAAAAGAGCACCGACTCTACCTTTAAACTGCAATTATCTGACGGTATAACTACTTACAAAAAACCGGGTAAAGTTGTCGCTATTGACCGCGGCGTTAATAACCAAACCGGTACTATTACAGTCAGAATACAGTTTCCGAATGAAAATGACATCCTTAAAGATGGGATGAGTTGCGTTTTAAAAGTGCTTAATGAGCAATCAGGCGACCGGATAATCATTCCATCCAAATCGGTTAATGAGCAGATGGGTGAATTTTTTGTTTTTGTTAGTTTGGATACGATCGCAAAACAGCATAAGGTAACACTGGGTCAGCGTATCGGGACTAATATAGTGGTTTTAAGCGGCCTGGAGGACGGTGATAAAGTGATAACCGATGGCTTTCAGCGTTTACGTGATGGCGGTAAAATCACATTGGGTAACCCATCGGCACAACAAACTCCCGGGCCAGTTAAACAAGGAAAATAATATACTTTATCTAAAGATAAAAGAGAATGATCGCAGATACCTTTATACGAAGACCGGTTACAGCTATAGTTATTTCATTGGTAATAGTTGTAGTCGGTATTTTATCCATCACAAGCCTGGCAATAGGTCAGTATCCGGAAATTACGCCGCCGACTGTAAATATTAGTACTACCTATATTGGTGCTGATGCTTTAACGGTGGAGCAGACTGTTGCAACACCAATAGAAGTACAGGTTAATGGTACGCCCGGGATGACCTATCTGCAAAGTAACAGCACAAGCAATGGCCAAATGAGTATGACCGTAAATTTTGAGGTTGGTACAGATATCAATATAGCAGCACTGGATGTGCAAAATCGTGTGGGGATAGCTACGCCAACTCTTCCACAGGAGGTGCAGCGTTTGGGTTTGATAACCCGGAAACGTAATCCAAGTATTTTGATGCTGGTGGCTATCTATGCCCCCAAAGGAAGCCATAACGTGCCGTTTCTTGATAATTATAGTAACGTGTTTGTACGTGACGCGCTTTTACGTGCTAAAGGTGTAGGAGACGTAATTAATCGTGCAGATGATTTCAGTATGCGGATATGGCTTAAACCGGATAAACTTGCCGCTCTTGGCATGACCGCCGCAGACATAACTAATGCATTACAGGAGCAAAATGCGCAAGTAGCAGCGGGTTCAGTGGGATCAACACCCCAGGAAAAGACGCAAAGTTTTGAGTACACTATACTGGTGAAAGGGAGGTTGACTACCCCTGAGGAATTTGGGAACGTAATCGTAAAAACGCAGCCGGGTAATGGGTCAATTGTTCATTTAAAAGATGTTGCAAGGATAGAACTGGGTAAATTTAACTATGCAGGTAATTCATTTGTAGATAATAAAAGGGCGTCTTACCTCTTGATTTACCAGGCCCCGAACAGCAACGCGCTGGAAACTGCCGAAAGTGTGTACGCCACCATGGAGCAGCTTAAAAAATCATTCCCTGTTGATGTTGACTATGTTGTTCCGTTTGAGGCGGTAACCGTCGTAAAGGTATCTGTCCATGAAGTGGTGCTCACTTTATTAATTGCTTTAACATTGGTTATTATTGTGGTTTTTCTTTTTCTGCAAAGCTGGCGAACGACACTTATACCCATATTGGCGATTCCTGTATCGATCATTGGTACATTTATATTTTTTATACCGCTCCATTTTACCATTAACACGCTAACCCTATTTGGCTTCGTTTTGGCAATTGGTATAGTGGTTGATGATGCCATTGTGGTAGTTGAAGCCGTTCAGCATTACATGGACGAACAAAATATGTCGCCTAAGGATGCTACTATTCACGCGATGCGCGACATATCGGCGCCGGTAATTGCCATTGCATTAATTTTGGCGGCCGTGTTTGTTCCGGTAGGTTTTATACCTGGAATAGTGGGCAGGCTTTACCAGCAATTTGCCATTACCATCGCTATATCGGTTTTGATATCAGCATTTGTCGCCCTTTCATTAACTCCGGCGCTTTGTACGTTAATACTACGCCCTCATAAACTGGATAAACAATCCAGAGGGATCGACAAGTTCTTCTTCGTATTTGATGAATGGTTTGGCCGGGTTACCGGTAAATACCGTAATGGTGTTCATAAGTGTATAAAAAACTCAAAGTTTGTTATCATAGTATTAGTTTGCATTATTGTTGCGACTATTCTCCTGTTTAAAAGTAAACCGACGGGATTTATTCCGACTGAAGATGAAGGCCGTATTTATATAACCTATGATCTGCCGGAGGCATCGTCAACGCAAAGATCGGTTACCGCTTTACATGCGATGATGAATGTTTTGGATAGTATACCAGAAGTAGGACACTATGCTGCGCTGGGGGGCCTAAATGTGGTGAGTTTTGCCAATAAATCTAACAGCGGGACCATATTTGTTCAGCTCAAACCATGGGATACCCGAAAATTAACATCAGAAGACCTTGTAGGGGTTATTCAGAAAAAGATGGCGAAGTTTAAAGAGGCTAATGTGGTAGTAATACGCCCTCCGGCAGTACCGGGTTTGGGAACTACCGCCGGTTTTTCTTTTATACTCGAACAAAGAGAGGCTGGGGGGGATATCAAAACTTTTGAAAAAACGCTTCAGGGTTTTATTGCAGAAGTCAATAAAAGACCGGAAATAGCCAGGGCATTTTCGTTTTTTACTGCACATACACCAGCTTACCAGTTGGTGATCGACCGCGAAAAGGCAAAGAAGCTGGGGGTTCAGTTATCCGACATCAACGCGACATTGCAAACTTATATGGGGAGTGCGTTTATAAACGACTTTACCATTTATGGCCGGAATTTTCACGTATTGGCACAGGCTGATACCAATTACCGTACAGATATTCAGAATATAGGTCAGTATTTTGTTCGCAACCAAGCCGGGCAGATGGTGCCGTTAAGTACGCTCACCTCTTATAAGATGATAGAAAACGCGCCGTTGATATCACATTATAACTTATTCAGGTCTGCAGAAATTGATGGAAGCCCGGCTGAGGGGTATAGCAGTGGTGATGCAATCGCAGCTTTACAGGATGTCGCGGCTAAAACACTTCCCGCAGGATTTGGTTATGAATTTTCGGGTTTAAGCCGCGAGGAAATATTATCAGGTTCGAAAACAGTATATATCTTTCTTTTATCCATTGGTTTCGTATTTCTTTTCCTGGCAGCTTTGTACGAAAGCTGGTCGGTGCCGTTCTCCGTATTGCTTGCAGTACCGCTTGGCGCATTTGGCGCTATATTGTTTTTAATTTTTAACAAGGGGCTTGATGATAATATCTACGCTCAGATCGGTTTGATCACGCTTATCGGTTTGGCGGCAAAAAATGCCATCCTGATCGTAGAATTTGCCAAAGAGCGGGTGGATAGGGGTATGGAACTTGAAAAAGCGATTTTAGATGCCGTGCGAATACGTTTGAGGCCCATCATTATGACCTCTATGGCCTTTATATTAGGGGTTACGCCATTACTTTTTGCGTCAGGCGCAGGGGCCAAAGCAAGACAGACAATCGGCTTTACAGTTTTTGGCGGAATGCTTGCAGCTACCTCTCTTGCTATATTTATTGTGCCGGTTCTGTTCTACCTGATCACCAGGTTTGCTTATGGGAAAGAAAAGCTTGCTGAACTCGAAAAAAATTACAAACCAGAGTCTGAACATGACGCGCAAGCTTAATTCTGAATCAGTCCCGATAATTATCGGGATTAAAATTGGCAGAATTTAGATGGCTTATTCGCTTAGAATTCTGATCATTCTTAAATTCAGTGAATCCTGATCCAGACATTGGCCCATCCTTTGGTTATTTGCAATTATGACTTACAAACAGGTCAAAAATTCCAAATAAACACTACAAAAGTCTATTTTCACATCACTTTTTTTAAAAAATGGAATTCATTCGATCCATTTAAAATTATGATGGATTCCCGCTCTTCAAAATTACTGACGACCAGTATTTTACCATATCAACAAACGTTAATAAATGTTTAAGCCAGACTTAATGGGTAAGTCATTTAATTGAAAATTAGCTTAAAATAAGGTACCGTGGCAAAGTATTTGTTGAAGGGGGTTAATATATACTATTATAAATTAACTAAAACTAAACAAACTACAATGAAAAACAGAACAAAAATGATGGCTATGGCTATAGCAGTCATTGCCATATTATTCACAACCAATGTAAACGCGCAAACTACACCTGTCAACAAATTTCGTTTCGGTATAGGTGTAGAAGGGGGTATCCCAACGGGGGACATTAATAATTTTTCGAATTTCGAATTAGGTGGTACAGCCCGTTTGCAGTATGGTTTAAGCAATAATTTAGCACTTACGCTAACATCAGGCTATTATAACTTTTTTGCCAAAAGCAGCAGTGCAACCATTGACGGTGTAACTTATACTGCCAAGCCTAAAGATCAGGGTTTGGTGCCCGCAAAGGTAGGTATTAAAGCCTTCTTTACTCAAAACTTGTATTTTGGCGCTGAAGCGGGTGCTGGCTTTGAAACATCGTATGCTAATAACACGAAGTTGCTTTTGTCGCCGGCCCTTGGCTATGCCACAAAATCCTGGGATGTGGGTGTACGATATGAAAACATATCCGGCCAAAGCGATAATTATGGTACCGTTGCCCTGCGTGTAGCTTACGGCTTTGGTTTATAATTTCTACTATACAACCAAAAAAATGGCCTGGGCGTTAATCCAGGCCATTTTTTTGGTTCCATATAAAAGGCTATTTTAATTTACCCAAAGCTTCTTTGATGCGCCTCACAGCTTCAACCAGTTTATCTTCAGCCGCAGCATAAGAAATGCGTATCGATTTGGTATCTCCAAATGAATCGCCACCTACGGTAGCCACATGAGCTTCTTCCAGCAGATAGATGCTTAATTCATCTGCATCATTAATCGTTTTTCCATTATAGCTTTTTCCGAAAAAGGAAGTTACATCCGGAAAGAAATAAAATGCACCGTCCGGTAAGTTCACCTTGATACCGTCAATTTCCTTCAATAATCCATAAACCAGGTCGCGGCGTTTTTTGAAGGCGTCCCGCATTTTTAAAACACTTTCCAACCCACCTTCTGATGCAGCTACGCCGGCTTTTTGCGTGATTGAGCAGGTACCGGAGGTAATTTGCCCCTGCATTTTATCACAGGCATTCGCAATTTCTTTGTTTGACGCCGTATATCCAATGCGCCAGCCAGTCATGGCAAAAGCTTTAGAAAAACCGTTGATGATAATAACCCGGTCCTTAATGCTTTCAAACTGTGCTATCGATTCATGTTTGTCAACAAAATTTATATGTTCGTATATTTCGTCAGAAAGAATATAAATATTAGGGTGACGTTCAAATACTTTAGCTAAACCTTCCAGCTCACTTTTGCTGTAAACACTGCCTGTTGGGTTGCACGGAGACGAAAACATGAACAATTTTGACTTTGGAGTTATTGCGGCCTCTAATTGTTCGGGTGTGATTTTAAAGTCCTGCTCAACAGGAGCATTAATGAAGACACTTTTTCCTTCGGCTAATTTTACTACTTCAGAGTAGGATACCCAATATGGAGTTGGAATGATCACTTCTTCACCAGGATTAACAAGGCATAAAACGGCATTTGCAATGGCTTGCTTAGCGCCGGTTGAAACAACGATCTGGCTGAAATCATAGTCAAGTCCGTTTTCGTTTTTTAGTTTTACCGCGATCGCTTTTCTTAATTCAGGATATCCTGATACTGGTGTATAATAGGTGAAATTTTCATCCATTGCCTTTTTAGCAGCTTCCTTAACATATTCGGGAGTATGAAAATCTGGTTCGCCAAAACTAAGGCTAATCACATCTACACCCTTTGCGGCAAGCTCACGACCCATTTTAGCCATTTTAATAGTTGCCGATTCTGAAAGGTTGTTGATCCTGTTACTTAATGCACTCATAATTTTTTTTTGTTATCGCGGCAAATATATAAAAAGTCGAAAGTCTTTAGTGGTAAGTCTTAAGTCATTTGCTATTTTTTCAATTTAAGACTTAAGACTTACGACTTAAGACTCGAGACTATGGATATTTCGTAACTGATACGATATGAGATACGGTTGTTATTTATAAATTTGCCCGCAAATCCAGAATATCTTGCGCGAACAGAAAAGGATCATATTAGCATCACTGATTACAGGAACAATTTTGATGATGGCAAAGTTTGGCGCGTATTTTTTGACAGCGTCAAACTTTGTGCTAACCGATGCAGCAGAAAGTATTGTGAATATACTGGCAAGCTCATTTGCTTTTTTTAGCATCTCCCTCTCTTCCCAACCCAGGGATGCGAATCACCCTTATGGACACGGAAAAATAGAATTTTTTTCTGTTTTTATTGAGGGCGGACTGATTGGCATAGCCGGGATAGTTATTGTCTTTAAATCAGTCTACAATATTTTTTACCCACACGAAATTAGTAACCTGATAACCGGTGCCATTATTATCGGTGCCACGGGTTTGGTAAATGGTAGTTTAGGCTACTATATGGTAAAAAGAGGAAAGCAGCTTCGGTCCGTAACACTAGAAGCAGATGGTAAGCACCTGATAACTGATATGATCACCAGCGTCGGCCTGGTTGGAGGCCTGTTGCTGATACATTTCACCCGAATAGTTTTGTTAGATAGTGTTCTGTCCATTTTAGTTGGATTATATATATTGTTCACCGGATATAAGTTGGTTCGAAAGTCTGTCTCCGGGCTAATGGACGAGGCGGATTTTAGTATAGTGACGGAAGTAATAACAGTTTTGAATGAAAAAAGGAGAGATGCCTGGATTGATATACATAATTTCCGTGCGCAAAAATACGGTAATGAACTGCATATTGATTGTCATTTAACGTTGCCCAATTACTTTGATCTTAACCAGGTGCACACGGAAGTGAAGCTGGTTGATCAGTTGATCAACAATGAGGTTACCAAAACAGAATTGTTTATTCACACTGACCCATGTGTACCGCAATGCTGCTATTATTGCAGTATGCCTAATTGCCCGATCAGGTCGGAACCAAAAACTGAAGAAATAACCTGGACTATGGATAGAGTTATCCGCAACAAAAAATACTTCGAATAATGTACCAGTTTAATGTACGGGTTTACGGTTTGCTCGTCAATGAGCATAATGAAATACTGATCAGCGACGAACAGGAGTATGGAATGCGATTTATAAAATTCCCAGGCGGTGGATTGGAATATGGTGAGGGGTTAATAGATGGCTTGAAACGAGAATTTGTTGAAGAGTGTAATGTAGAAATTGAAATTATCCGGCATTTTTACACTACTGATTTTTTTGTAAAATCGGCTTTTAACGAATCGCAGGTTATTAGTGTATACTATATAGTCAAAAATATTTCACCCTTAAATTTAATAATAAAAACTACTCCTTTTGATTTTGATGGTGAGGGTGAGGTGCTTCAATCTTTCCGCTGGATAAGGCTGGCTGATCTGAAACCCGACGATGTTACTTTTTCTGTTGATAAACAGGTGGTCGAGCTTTTTAAAAACAATATATGAGCCTTGTAGAAAGGGATTTAAAAGTTATTTGGCATCCATATACACAAATGAAGACAGCCTTGCCGCCGATTCCGATTGTGAGGGGAGCAGGTGCATGCTTGTTTGATGAGAATGGTAAATGTTATATTGATGCGGTATCATCCTGGTGGGTAAATATACATGGGCACGCGCATCCTTATATTACCAAAAAAGTAGCAGAACAGCTGAGCAAATTAGAGCACGTGATATTTGCTGGCTTTACCCATCCAGCAGCTATTGAACTGGCTGAAAGGTTGCTTAAAATACTTCCTGCCAATCAGCAAAAAGCATTTTATTCCGACAATGGTTCAACGGCCGTTGAGGTGGCCATAAAAATGTGCTTGCAATACTGGCACAACCAGGGCATTCCGCGTACTAAAATACTGGCGTTCAAAAATGCCTATCATGGTGATACTTTTGGAGCTATGGCAGTTAGCGGCCGGAGTGCCTTTACCGCTGCATTCGATAGCATGTTGTTTGAAGTTGA
>JANYAB010000476.1 GCA_025355225.1 Bacteroidota bacterium | reverse complement strand
TATGTGGACAATAACCAGGTTTGCAAAGATGGCGATGTTATTCTTTTCGATTTCGGAGCGGAGTATGCCAATTATAACGCAGATATGAGCCGGTCGATACCTGTAAACGGGCGTTTTACCAAACGCCAGCGCGGTGTGTATGACGCAGTGCTGCGGGTAATGCGCGGAGCAACAAAACTAATACAAGCCGGAACAGTATTAAGCGACTATCATGAAGAGGTAGGAAAGATGATGACCAGCGAACTAATTGACTTAAAATTGCTCGACAAGCATGACGTGGCGAAACAAGACCCCAAGACCCCTTTGTACAAAAAATACTTTATGCACGGCACCTCACATCACTTAGGCCTGGATGTGCATGATTTTGCAAGCCGCTATAAGCCTTTTGAGGTTGGCAATATTTTAACCTGCGAACCGGGCATTTATATAAAGGAAGAAGGCCTTGGCATAAGGCTTGAGAATAATATACTAATAACACAAGGTGGTAATTTTGACCTGATGGCTGATATACCAATTGAGGCGGAACATATTGAAGAGATGATGAATGGTTGATTGAGTTGAATAAGTTAGATTAGGTTGATTAAGTTAAAAACTTAACGACTCACATAATAAACTTAATCAACCATTCAACTATAATACTTTTCTACAAAACTATACAAGTTAAACTCTGGATCAGGCATGATCTGGGTAATGGCCTGCTGTAATTTTGTCTTATCTACGTCTGCCATGCGTTTTTGCTGTATAATTTTATAGGCTTTTTCGGCTAATAAAAATTCCTTCCGTTTGTTTTTTATAGGTGTGCCCGAAAATATAAAATCTACAATTTCAGTTATACCGGTGCTTTGTGTGGCTATAGTTTTAAAGACAGGTATATTTTCACCCTTTTGCTGTACCATCGTCTTTATATTGTTTGCAAATAGGTCAGTCCCTTCTCTATCGGCTTTATTTATTATAAAGGCATCGGCAATTTCCATCAGGCCTGATTTGATAGTTTGTATTTCGTCACCACTCTCTGGCACCAAAACCACAAAAGTAATATCGGCAAGGCCCGCTATCTCAATTTCAGATTGCCCAACGCCTACCGTTTCAATCAATACATAATCGAATCCGGCAGCACGAAGTACGTCGGACATCTCGATCGTTTTCGCCGATAACCCTCCTAATGAACCCCGCGTAGCTAAAGAGCGGATAAAAACATCAGGATGATTAAAATGACTTGCCATTCTGATCCTGTCGCCAAGCAGCGAACCGAAGTTAAATGGCGAGGTAGGATCGATGGCGAGAATAGCTATTTTGTTGCCTTTGCTCATCAACTCGCCGGCCAGGCTATTAACTAAAGTACTTTTACCAGCCCCTGGCGGCCCTGTTATGCCTATAATAGGTACATTTTTAGTAAAACGGAGGCTTTTTAGAAGTTCGATGGATCCTGCCAGGTCATTTTCGACGATGGTTAGCGCGCGTGCAACCGATTTAAAGTCTTCAAAATTTATATTTAATGGAGTATTAAAAACAGTTGCCACAATAATATTTGTATATGCAAATGAATAAAATTATCTCAACATAAATTAATATATCTTTATAATTGCATGTGGTACAGCTATAATTAATATCATAAAATGCTGCAACCAACAATCAGATGCCGGATATAGATAAAAGAAAGATACATCATATTTTAATCAGCAGGATCGATGCAATTGGCGATGTGGTGCTTACCCTGCCTATGTGCGGTTACCTTAAGTCGATTTTTCCGCATTCAAAAGTTTCCTTTTTGGGAAGAACGTATACAAAACCAGTCATCAGCTCCTGTACAGCCGCAGACAGTTTTATAAATTATGATGAAATTAAGCGTTTGACTGAAGATGAGCAGGTTAACTATTTGAAAAATGAAAAGATCGATACTGTTTTACATGTTTTCCCCAATAAAGCCGTTGCATTATTAGCAAAACGCGCCGGTATTAAAACGAGAATTGGAACAACCAATAGAATATATCACTGGATAACATGTAATCAATTAGTGCGCCTTAGCCGGAAAAATTCTGATCTTCATGAGGCACAGCTGAACCTGATTTTATTAGAAGCATTTGGATTTGATAAAACGCCTTCTTTGGGGGACATAGCTGACCATTATAATTTTAAACCAGCAACACAACTCCCCTCTCATCTAAAGGAATTGTTATCTGATAAAAAATTTAACCTGATCCTTCACCCCAAATCACATGGCAGCGGGAAAGAGTGGAGCATAGTAAATTTCTCAAACCTTATCGGCAAATTGCCCGGGGATAAATTCAATTTAATTATAACGGGCTCCGAAAAGGAAAAGCATTTAATTGATGAGTGGATAAGCGCCTTGCCAAAACACGTTATTGATTTAACCGGGAAAATGTCACTTGATGAATTGATCGCATTTATATTTAATGCCGATGGTTTGCTAGCTTCAGGGACTGGACCGCTTCATTTAGCTGCAGCTTCAGGTATCCATGCACTTGGTTTATTCCCTCCGTCCCGTCCGATACATCCTGGCAGGTGGGCACCTTTAGGCAAAAAAGCCGAGTACCTTGAAAGCAAATCGGATGACCTTGATGATATATCCGTGGCCATGGTTTTTGAAAAAATTAACGGATGGTACAGTGAATAACAAAATGAAAAAATCCGTTTTAGTAACTTTTGATTCGATGAAATTTCTGAATACAGGATTATTTCATTTCGGTAAAAGCATTGGCAATGCCCTCATCAGACAAAACCAGAGTGAATTTGATCTTAGTTATTATTTAGAAAAAAGCTCGGCCGCTTATTTTGAAGGTGAATTTAAACCTATTTACCGGTCAAAACTTCATAAAGTATTTTTTCCGAAATACAATCAGTTTGATCTGATCCATTTCTCTGATCAGTACTGCCGGTTAAAGCCACAGAAACTCAGAGGTAAAAAAATCCTTACCATACATGACATAAACCAGGTACACGAAAAACATTTTGATAAGAAAAAATTAGACAAATATTTAACAAGGCTACAAGGATACATAGCAGCCTGCGACAGAGTGGTAACTATTTCCAATTTTGTGGTTAATGATGTTTTAACACATTTCCCCAATGCTGCAGGCAAAATCGGCGTAATCTATAATGGAGCGGACAGACTGTATCTTTCTGAAAAGCATTTGCCAGCCTATCTACCAAAAAAACCATTTTTGTTTACAATAGGCATCCTGTCTCCTAAAAAAAACTTCCATGTTTTGCCGTCACTTTTGCATGGGAATGACTTCGAACTGGTTATATCGGGCATTGAAACCCAGTATAAAGACAAAATAATAGAGGAAGCCAAAAGACATGGATGCCAGAACAGGGTGATTATAACCGGGCCGGTCAGCGAAGCTGACAAGGCATGGTACTATAAAAATTGTGATGGCTTCGTTTTCCCATCAATTGCGGAAGGTTTCGGGTTACCCGTTATCGAGGCAATGCACTTTGGCAAACCAGTTTTTTTATCAAAATACACCTCTTTACCTGAGATAGGCGGCGATAAGGCTTATTATTTTGATAATTTTGAGCCTCGCGAGATGCAAAACGTCTTATTTAACGGGTTGAACGATTTCAGGCAAAATAACAAAAGTGCAGGTCTAATAGCTTATGCTAATCGTTTTAACTGGGATACAACAGCACAGCAATACCTGGCATTGTACCGTGAATGTCTTTCCTGATACCAATAAATGAACACTTGAATGAAAGTTGCCGGTTTTACCTTTATAAGAAACGCAGTAAAAAACGATTACCCTATTGTAGAGGCGATAACATCCATATTACCGTTATGCAATGAATTTGTTGTCGCCCTGGGCAAAAGCGAAGATGCGACCGACCAACTGATCAACTCCATTAATTCTCCGAAGATCAGGATCATTAATACGGAGTGGGATAATTCATTAAAAGAAGGGGGCAGGGCATTTGCAATTGAAACAGATAAGGCGTTTTCAGCAATATCACCCGATGTCGACTGGGCCTTTTATATACAGGGCGACGAATGTGTGCATGAAAAATATCTCCCCTTAATAAGGAAAGAGATGGAAGATAACCTGGATGATAAAAACATTGAAGGGCTCCTTTTTAAGTACATTCATTTTTATGGTTCATATGACCATTATTGTGAGTCACGCAGGTGGTACCGAAGGGAGATACGCATTATCAGGAACGATAAAAATATCCATTCCTATAGGGATGCTCAGGGCTTTAGATGGAATGATCGTAAGATAAACGTTAAGTTAATAGATGCTTACATTTATCACTATGGCTGGGTAAAGCCGCCCAAAGGATTGGTAAGAAAGGGTCTTAATTTTAACCAGTTTTATTATCCTGATGCCGTTGTTGACGAAAACGTAATAGAAAATACTTACGAGTTTGATTACGGGAATGCCGACAGGTTATTGGCCTTCAAAGGGACGCATCCCGCTGTAATGCAAAATAGGGTTAAGGCTATGAACTGGCAACTGAATATTGATTTAAAAAACTCCCGAAAGCGAATGACTTTCAGGCGAAAGGTATTGCAAAAAATTGAGGATATAACGGGCTGGCGTATAGGCGAGTATAAAAACTACAAAATTGTGAAGTAATTTAAGGCTTTAAACCGAGGGACGCGTTGCCGGTTTTTACATCGAAAGGTACTGAACTATGCTGATGCACGATAATCCATCTGCCATCTTTTTTGCGATAACAAATTGTCTCCCGCCACCACATTTCAAGCTTCACGCCGTCTGTTTTTGTTGCGTTTACGTGATTTAAACCATAGCTAAACGCCACCTCGTTGCCCGCAATGATCTGAAGGTCCTGGATATCGTAGCCGATCGGGCCGTCGAACGAAGCGAACCATTCTTCCATTCTTTTTTTTATCGCATCTATTCCCGGATATTGCAAGGGGTCTACAACATCGAAGGGCAAAACATGGGGTGCATAATCTTGCATCAGGCGTTTAATATCTTTAAGCCGGATCGCATTGGTACGTTCATCGATTAGTATTTGAATATCCGCCTTCGACTTTTCCATAGTCCTATTTGTTGTGATATTTTCCTTTAATCAAACTATTATTTATCAAACAATAAAGCACTAATAAAGTTCGATTAAAGTAAATACGCTTTTAATTAACTCAAGTTGCTAGTTAGTATGTTAAAATAAAGGAATAAAAAGAGTGAGCATCAAAGAATAAATTTGGTTTACCACAACTAAAAAAATTCCAGACGATGCTCACAAAGGATAAAATTATAGGAATATTCTGTTTTATAGATGATTTGTTGAAAACAAGCGGACATTATGAAGACATCCGCAGACAGGTAAGCGACAGTGAGGTCATCACAACGGCAATAGTGAGTTCTTTATATTTTGGGGGCCATCAGGATAAAGCCAGGCAATTCATGAAGATGACAGGATTTGTTCCGGGTATGCTGGACAAAAGTCGTTTTAATCGCAGGCTTCATGCTTTGGCAGAATTGATCTATAGCATATTTATGCAGGTAGGCTATTACTTTAAGCATATCAGCTGTGAAATGAGCTATATACTGGATTCATTTCCGGTAGCGGTATGTGATAATATCCGCATCAGTAATTGTAAACTGTTAAAAGGCAAACAATGGCGTGGCAAACAAAGCAGCATGAGGCGTTACTTTTATGGGATAAAAGTGCAACTGCTGGTTACCAAAGACGGCATCCCTGTTGAGTTTAGCTATGTTCCTGGTAGCGAGAATGATTCGGTCAGCCTTAAAAAACTACCAATGGAATTGCCTGCAGAAAGCGAGGTCTTTGCCGATTCAGCCTATACCAACTATGAGATCGAGGATCAATTAATGGAATGCGACCAGATTGCCTTGAAAGTACATCGCAAATCAAATGCAAAAAGAAAAGACAGCCCAAGTGCTGCTTTTATTAAAGAATATATGCGTAAAAGGGTGGAAACGACAATTAGCGAGATCAAGGGACTATTTCTCCGAAAGATACACGCTGTGACTTTCAAAGGATGGCTTTTGAAAATCACTTTGTTCATCTTCGCTTTTACCTTAAATAAAATTGTATAACTAGCAACTTGAGTTAATTAAGGTGTTTTTATAAGATAATATAAGGGATGTATGCTTTCTGGGTGCAACTTTTTTTAGGACGAGTCAGTGCTCCACTTTAAAATGAAACGCCCGCAAAAGTGCGCACAAATCGCAAAAAACCTGCCTGCAGCATCATCTCACCGGTTTCGGATATACCGGCAAACTCTCATGCCCCTCAGCATCTACTGACTGCACTGCGAAAAAATAGTTATCTTTTGAATAATCCAGGTCTGCCTGGGTATCTGTTACATAAAATTTCTTTTCCCAATAAGGGCTGGTGGTTTCGCGCATCAGCACATAATAACCTGTTGGTTTTTTACTTGTTTTTGGAACTTCCCATTTTAGTTGAGTGCGGTTAGATAATTTGCTGGTAATTATGCCCGTATTTTGGGGTTCGGCAGGAGCAAGTGCAAGGTTAGCCAGAACCGATAGATTCATCCGTGCTACTTTTTGCACGTAAGTAAAATCCACAAAATCAGGCAGGTCGCCATAGTCTACACCGTTTTCGGTACGAATATTTTGATGCTGGCGGTTAAAATCCTCATTCATTTCTGTAAAACGGACTGCCGCGAAGCCATGTTGTAAAAATGGGATATGGTCGCCTCCGCGTAAATAACGGTCGCGGCGATAGATCAATTTTACATCCAACTGGTCAACGTAGCGTTCAGCGGTTTCTTTTATATACCGTGCGAGTTCCCGCGATGGGCTATCGTTTTCTCCTCCTAATGAAATTAAACCTGCAATCTGGCGTTCATTCCCGGCAGCGGCCGTAGGCAGTCCTTCACTAAATACACGCACACTGCGGTTATCCTTCAGGTCGGTTTCCATACCGTGGGTATTACCAACTATATCATTGTTTAGCATAGCATCTACATTCCAATTTTCGGCTTTAGCCCGCTTTGCTACGTGGGTTGACCCATATAAACCCTGTTCTTCGCCCACTACCGACATGAAAATAATAGTCGCCGGGAAAGAATGTTTGGCCATCACTCTTGCCAGTTCCATTGATACCGCCGTACCCGAAGCGTCATCATTG
This sequence comes from Bacteroidota bacterium, assembly GCA_025355225.1. Taxonomy (GTDB): domain Bacteria; phylum Bacteroidota; class Bacteroidia; order Sphingobacteriales; family Sphingobacteriaceae; genus Mucilaginibacter. The sequence continues at coordinate 1,405 of JANYAB010000476.1, read as the reverse complement.
GCACCGGGTTCATCCCCATTAGGGTCGATCACATCGGTTATTCTTGAATCGTAATGACCCGACACCAGGTACACCCTGGTATCTTTTGGGTCGGTACCCTTTAGTATTGCTAAAACATTTTTCAGCTTTACCGGCTTATCTATACGTTCGCCCTTTGGCTGAGTAAAGGTGTCAAACTGAACGGTCATCCTTCCGTGCGATTCCGATGCATATTTTTCCATTTCGCTTTTGATCCAGTTTCGGGCGGCACCGCTTCCGGTGGTTTTACTGGTAGTATCGCTTAAGGTATGACGCGACTTAAAACTTACCAGTTTGCGTATTACGGCCTCGATATTTTTCGACGAAACCTCATCGGTCATTTGCTTAATAGCAATGTCCTGCCTGATAGTGGTTTGAGCGATCGCCGATAGGCTGAAAAATAGAGGAAAAATGAATTTGATATATTTCATTATTAAGATGCTTTTGATTTGAATTTAAATGGCAACATTGCTTCTAAATTTACATATAAACATCACAATATAAATAGAGGGGCGAGGAAAAGTATAAATTGACGTTTAGTCTGAAGTTGACACTTAGTCTGAAGTCGAAAGTCTGAAGTCCCAAGTAAGAAAGAACAAAAATTCGACTTACGATTTACACTCGAGACTTGACACTAATACCCTGCCCCTAAATCCGGTATATCTAAAATATTACCTAATGTAAAAATTTCGTGCTGACATTTTCCGTTACAAATTGTAAATTTGGCTACCTCTAAAAAAAATAGTGTCAGACGAAGGAGATAGTCAACCCAAAAAAGATTCTTTTGCAGCATTGCGATATAAGGATTTTCGTTCCTATCTCGGCATGCGTTTCTTTTTCACCTTTGCTTACCAAATGCAAACCACGGTGCTGGGCTTTTATATCTATGAACTTACTCACAGCAAGGTAGCTATCGCACTGATCGGGCTGAGCGAAGCCATCCCGGCTGTCGGGATTGCGCTTTATGGCGGTTATATCGCCGATAAATACGAAAAGCGCAAAATGCTGCTGATCCTTTTTCTCGGCGTTTTCGTTTCATCACTTGTCATGTTCATAGTGACACTAAAGAGTATGGGCGGATATATACACATAAGCTGGATAGTGCCTGTTTTATATGCCATGATATTCTGCAACGGTGTTGCCCGAGCATTTTATGGCCCGGCTATCTTTACTGTTTACGCCCATAGTATTCCCCGTGAGTTATATCCAAATGCTGCTACCTGGAGCTCTCAATGCTGGCAAGTGGCGTCCATCCTCGGTCCGTTGGCAGCCGGCTTTATTTACGCATTAGGACGCGGTATTTCGGCTGACTTTGAGGTTATATTGGCATTCCTGCTAATAGCGCTGGTTTTGGTTTACCGGCTCAGGAAGTATCCTGCGGTCTTTA
>JANYAB010000465.1 GCA_025355225.1 Bacteroidota bacterium | reverse complement strand
ATTTCACTTTCCATTCTCATCATCCAACCTTTTCCTGATCACTTCAATCATTTTATCTAAAAACTTAGCACCGGTTGCGCTCATTAAAAATCCAGCACAGCATCTATAGCCTCATCTGCTTTTTTAAATGAAAAGTTGGATTGATAATTCATCGTTGTAAGTATACTTTCATGCCTGTACATCTTTTGCAAAACCTTCGGATGAATTTCTTTTTCTTCAGCTCTCTGTGCAAAAGAATGCCGCGCTTTGTGCTGCGAAGCGTTTTTTGTGCTACCTATCATAACCATTAGTTGCTTCATTGCTTTATTGAGTCGTTGAATAGTAAAGGCGATCCTCCGTCTTACATCGTAACGATCATCCAGTGATTGAAGTTCCTGCAAATAAGGAAAAATTAATCCGTGACTGTTTTCCAGCGACATGCTTTGGCCACGATATTGTTCGATAATGTTTTGTGCTTTTACAGGAACCTTAACTGACCCGGACTCTCCATTTTTGGACATTTTATAATACAACCGGCCATTCTGAAAATCTGTCCATTTCAATAATAAACAATCAGTCACCCGCATTCCCGCAAAGTAGAATTCAGTCAGCCATATATTTCGTGCATCGTTCAAAACTGGCGGTAACTCTGATAAATCTAATTCTTCCAGTTTCTTAATTTCAGCTTCTTCCAGCCCAATCTTAGCAGCACCGGTCAATTTAATTGAAATATTGCCTTTCCCACCGAATGGATAATAATCTTTACTGACCAGCTTAGCATTAATTGCCCGGTTAAAAATCGTTCGGATAACCATCAAATGATTAGTAATGCTACGCTCACTAAGGGGCCTGGGAGGCTTAGTCTTATCGTATTGAAACTTCTTGGACACCTTTAAAAAAACAGAATAGCGTTGTAAAAGATCAACTGTAATATCTTCAAATGTAATTTTCTCCTGTTTAATAAACTCGTAAAACCGTTTCAACCGAGCATTCTCACTTTTGACCGCATCGTAATCACCACAAAGCTGATGTTCATCCAAGCGTAGCTGTGCTACGTCTTGAAAGTAAACTTTTGCTTCTTCTACGGGTTTTAGGCTAAACTTTACTTCTTTTGCTGAAACATGTCCTTTGGTTTCCATTTCAAGGGCCTTGTCATTAGCTTTCGCTACTTCAGTCAGCAGGAAATTATTTAAACGCGTTGCGTTAGGGTGTGACTTTTTAACGCGTTGATTTTTTTCGTCCCACTGAGCAAGGCTGTCCAGCTTTTGGCCAGTCATGACGTATTCTTGCTTACGATTGATCGTAATGCAAATTGCAATTGGAAATTTGCCGTCTTTAGACGGTCTTTTACGGATGTAAATTCTTACGGTCGCCATATGAAATTGTCATATAACCCGCAAATAACCCTGTGGTAAACTTACGGATTTTGGTCATACAATGTTCATACAACAGCTGTATTAATATGGGATAATGTGTATTGATATATTTTCAGAAACCTCGTTTAACCGCCATATAAGCACTTTTTGGGTTTTTAAAAACTAGTTTTTAGCCAGTTCATAACCCTGAGGTCGGCAGTTCGATCCTGCTCCCCGCTACCAAAAGGGATTGACGAAAGTTGATCCCTTTTTCTTTTTATATTTAGTACCTCGTCGGACTCGTATACGCAAGTAAACTGGCGTAAGCAACTGTAGCATGGCTGCTTTGCTCTGCTGCAGCCAACATAGAATCATGGGTAATCTGACTTTATTCAGAGAAGCCGAAACATTTTCTGTTCATGGGTGTTGTGCTAATGGACTGGTATATTGCAGTAAGCTTTATTGAACGTCCGTTACTTCCATTAAAACAAAATATCATGAAATTCTTTAATTGCCTGTTAGGTACTGCGGTACTTTTAACCATTAGTACGCTTTCTTATGCCCAAAAATACAAATCGTCGGCCGATACCGGCAAGCTAAACGCCGAATATGTAAAAGTACAAAACAAGATCGCCGATCTCACTACGCAATTAGCTACCGCGGAAGGCAATTTGCCCGGTTATCAAACCAAAGCTACAAATGCGGGTAATACTGCACAAACAGCAACGGCTACAAGTGATGCCAGTTCGTCCAAAGCTACCAGCGGCAATTTGCAGGATGCGAAGGATGCAAAAAAGAGCGCTAATGACTCCTATAACAGCGCAAAAGATGCCCAGACAGCGAATAATAACGTAGGCAAGCAAAATGAAAAGATCAGGAAGCTGAGCGATGAATTAAAAAAACAACGCCAGCGTTTAAAGGACTTGGATATAATGCGGGCTTCTATTCATGAGCAATCACTAAACAATTCGCAGCATTAATAATCTGACGATTCAATATTTTATTTCAACCAATACGATTGAGCGTAAAATCGTCCAACATACTCCAAGGTTTTGACAATACACGTCAATTGAATATCAAATCTGTGCAGCGGTTTCGATGATCAATTGACGTTATTTTATCATCCGCACATCACCATTTTTCCTTCATTTTACAGAATTTTATCAATTCTAAACCGATATTATACAGGCTAAATATAAAGCTGTTGTTTTTTTACCGATATTTATCATTCTTAGCATTTCTAAGCTCATATGAGGAGTACTGTAAGGGTTAAACTATACTATGGTTATGCTTAAAAACGACCGCCAGGTAAAACAACTTGTTAAGCTAAATGACGAACTTGAAAATTATTTCAGGAACACCATCATTCCGCAATTATTTGTCGATGCCAACCTGATTCTGCGCAAGTTCACTCCACTGGCTATGAAACAGTTCAGTTTAAAGCCGGATGATTTGGGTAAACCCATTGATGAAGTGAAAGATAATTTCCGCTTCCCTTCTATCGTAGAAAATATCCAGCAGGTAATTGAAACCAACACAATCCTTGAAAAAGAAATCCAAACGACTGATTTTCGCTGGTTTCAAATGAATATCCTTCCTTATGTAATTAACAAGACTAAAAAAACCAACGGCGTTATTATAACTTTTGTTGATATAACATTGCGCATTAAGGATCTGAAAGATTTAGAAAAACTGATTGGAGAACATGAAACGCTGCTGGACACAATTTCTCACGATATTAAGGGTCCGTTAACCAGTTTAATGCTTACCATTAATCAAATAAAGAAAGTACCGCCTGAAAATCAACAAGCCGGGCAAGCGCTTTTCAGAATTCTAGAAAGTTCCATCGGTAAAATGCAGGTAATTATTGGTGAACTGGTAGAAGACAGGCAAAAACAGCATAAGTACAAATCTGAAGAGGAACTTTTGAGTTTTGAACACATATTAGAAGATGTGCGACTCACACTCGCAGGTGAGCTAACTGCGTCCAGGGTCACCGTAAAAACTGAGATCAATGCGTCACAGATACTGTTCTCCCGGCGGAAACTCAGGAGTATTATTTATAACCTTATCAGCAACGCGATCAAATTCAAATCTGCAGAGCGCCGTCCCGAAGTTTTGATCACCACTAATCAGGAAGACAACTTTATTGTGATTACTATTAAGGATAACGGCATCGGCATTGCAGCAAATAAACACGCAGCTATTTTTTCAAAATATTTCAGGGCCGAAAATGCAATTGAAGGATCGGGCATAGGCTTATACCTGGTAAAAGAAATTGTGAGCAACGCAGGCGGATCGGTTTCTGTATCAAGTGAGGAAGGCCGGGGTTCTGAGTTTACGGTGAAATTGAAATATGTTTAGATACTCCGCTGTTTGAAGTCTGTAATTTCGAACGAGTTTGCTTTTAGATTTCGGTAGCACGTCGAGTTCGTTTTATACAGTCATGATCTAACTAATAACTGTGTCTCACGCGTTTGGCTGGCTATGATAGATTGTAAGTCATCCAAAAAGTTCGACATTTCGCGCGTTCCCTCTACATTGCAGAAAGCCACCTTCGGGTGGCTTTTTGGTTTAACCCTTTATTGGGTACTGTTGCAAAGGTGTATATATGATTATGCCAACGGGTTATTAGCCTTTCAGGTTCGGATACGGCTAAAAACCATTTGCATGAGTCCATTTACCGCACGGGCTACAAATGTTTAATCAAGGATTTGAGATTTTTTATCTTTTAGAAGTATTTTCCGCATGTTAGTTGGACGACGCCGACATTAGCCGAAAACTCAGCCCTGGTCAAAAACTCTTTTTTCATAGATCAATGACCATTCTGCCACTTCATCAATTTGTAAGCTGGCCAAATTATCCATTAGTTTGAGGATCCTAAAAAAATCGCTCCCTTCATCGCTATTTTCTATTGTTATCTCCAACTGCCCAATATTTTGGTCATAAGTTTTCAATTCCCGTACCATCAAATCAGAACGGACAAATAACCGGTGCGCTTCAGACTGGAAATGAATGCTATTTAGGGCGCTAACTATTGCCGGAAGAAATGCAGTAAATCCAAGCATTATCGGCACAATTATAATAAAACTCTCGTGTATTGGTTTTAGCCTATGAGGGAGAGCTATTTCGATTAAATAGCCTGAGATAATATCGAAAAATACGATCAATAAAACAGCGATTGAAAAAAATACGGGCCAATACAGCAGTTGACTGTCCATCCTTTTCATCCGTATCTTTTCGAATGAATGGTATTTCTTTTGAGCCCCAATCCAATCTTTTTTAAGTAATTGGAGAAATTTCATTAACTTTTCTTTATCAATGACGACATTGAACCTTTTACCTAATAGCACCGCCATACAACTTTGATAAATGACTTCACCAGTATAGTTGGCAAAATGTTTTTTGGAATGGTTGCCTAAGGAAGGGTTAGGTGAACGCAAAACACCAAGAATCGACATAAAGTAGTTTACCCTTAGTCTTTCAGCGGCATACCTGTAATCTATAGCTTTGCGATTATACCCATGGATGTTAATATTCCTGGTATTAACGATCATCGCGGCAATAACAATTAGCTTGAACACGCCGATAATGATTAAAGAATAGACCCAAAATTTATAATCTATGTACTTGCCTTCAGAGAAAAGGATTGAGGAAGTTACAGCAAGCATAATTGCTGTAATCGCTAAAATGTAATTTAAAATATATCCCCCACGGTATTGGTACTGAAAATGTATCGCTTTTTTGTCCAATTCGTCTTGAATTTTGTATAATGTTTCATGTAAGGAATTATGAAAAAAGGGATTATCATCCGTTGTCCGGTGCTTTTTCCTTTTAAAAAAAAACTCGAACAAAATCCAGGCCTTCTTCCTCAAAAAAAATATATACCCTTTGTCGATAATTTGTTCTGGTTCGATATACTTAGCATTGTATTCCTCCGGGAATAAAATATCTACAATTTGTTCTGGTGATAATTCTTTATCGTCTCCAAACCATTCCTCTACTGTTTGGTAAAGATAAAATTTGTCGTCCTCCAGGTTTAGTAATATGACTTGCTTTTCAAGAGCCAGGGCGGAAATCAGCGACGCCTTTGTTCCACCTGTTTTTCCTTTGTCGCCTTTTGGCGTTACAGCTATAAAGATGTCGGATAAGCGTCCCACTACCATCCCCTGTTGTTGATAAGCTTTTTCAAGAAGATGATCTGCTGTCGCTCCTTCCTGATATTTCCCATCCAGCTCCAGTATCTGACTACAATTGGAATATATGCGTTCAAATTCTTTTTTGTCACTAATAGTATGCAGATAATCTGATTTTTCGAATGGAAGCACGGCCCCGCATGATCTTTTATTTTCTTTTATACCCTGCTCAAAATATTCCAAAAAAGTGCCTGCTGCGATCAAATCGGAGCCATCAGCTAATCCTGTGATAAAATGAAGATGGCAGTTTTTTAATTTTATGTCGATGACTTTGAACAACGATTCCAACCGTTTTGCAACCATACCCAGCTTAATGTGGTTACGTTTACCTGCAAATCCGATGGTTATATGATTATTGTAATGAAATGACATTAGATAAAGGTTAAGTTGCGATCAATCTTATTGTCTATACTGTAATTAATACACGCTGTTCATTCATATTAGGGATCTGATTCAGTCCCTGTGTATAACCAGTTTCAATTCGTTGTATAATCCTTTAGTTGATGCATCAGTTCAATGTATTCCTTGTCCTTTCTAATTGGATTGAGCATCTCTTCCGAGTCTATCCATTTTTTATAAGTAAAGCCTTTTGAAATCGCTTTATTAAGATTATTAATTGATTCTTTTTTGTAATCGAGCAAAGCCCAATAGCACGCATAATAGAAATAGGTTTTGGCATAATTAGAATCAATGCTAAAGGCCTTATCAATATAAATTTTGGCTATAATCAAATTTTTGGTATCTTTTGTACTCTTATTAGTTTGTTTTTTTAGATAGGCATATCCTTTATGTGCATATGGATTAGGTGGATTAATCACAATGGCTCCGGCTAATTCAAGTTGGTTTTCGGTTAATTCACTTTGCCTCACTATTAAGTGAATGGTGCTGTCAGCATATGCGATTGCTTTATCGTATTCCCCCACTCTGCAATAATCCAGCGCTATGTTGTTGTAACTCTGCCAAAAGATTTTATTGCCTTTGCCGATATATTTTTTATACCAATATATCGCGTTTTTAAAGTTCTCTTTATTGATATTCTCGCTATCGTCATAATAACCTGCTAACACAAACAAATTATAATATTTTTTTATTGTTAAGTTTTTCAATAAGGTTAGATATTTCTTTACTGAATCGGGCTCATTCAGTATTCTATAAGTTTTAGCCAGCAAACTGTAATTGTCGAAAGATGCATTATCTATTTTAATAGCCCTTTTAAATTTTGTGGCTGCGTCTTTAAATCTCCCCTGTTCATATAATGATTTACCGCTCGACTTCCATGCATTTGCATCGTTTTGATCAATCTCTATTGCTTTATTTGAAAAACTTTCTGCGAGCTTATAATCGCGGTTTGCGATATATGCGGCTCCTAAATTTTCTAAGTAAGCAGAATTATGTCGGTCCAAATCGTTAGCCTTCTTGTATTTAATGATAGCGTCATCATACTTACCGATTGCAAATAATGTATTTCCAATCATATTCCACCATGAGGCAACGCTGGAATCTATTTTGCCAGAATCTATTTTGAGATTTGCATTAAAAGCGAACGCTGCGCCGGAGTAATTACGTTCGTTATAATAATCTATTCCTATTTTATTATTAACTTTTAATAAAGTTGTATCATTATTGTAGTCCTGATTTAAATTATTAGGGACCAAATTTGTCGCGATATTTTTATCGTTTCTTTGAGCATAACTTAACAATTGTAAATACGCGGAATAGTTTTTCTTTTTTCGATTTTCAGCCTCATGCATTATTCTTAGGGAATAATCCATTTTTTCTGCTAATATCGAATGTTGGTAACTGGGATTGTTAAAATACCAATTAACTAAACTATCCTTTATTTGTTCTTTTGTATTATCCGTTAAATAAGGATCATTCCACCATTTTCTTAGTTTTATATTAGTTTCGAAGGTTAATCTATTTGCTTCATCCTTTTCTCCTTCAGCAATTTCCCTATAAATCATAGCCTCTGTGGCCAAAGAATCGGCTCTTTTTTCTTTTGTCCATGCCAAAATTCCAAACGCAGTTGAGATTATTAATGCCGCGGTTAATATCCACGTAATAATTACTCTATATTTTTTTGCCTGTCTTATTTTAAGATTTGTTTTTTCTAAATTTCTTATCC
>JANYAB010000459.1 GCA_025355225.1 Bacteroidota bacterium | reverse complement strand
ACTGACGACGAAGCGTTGCAGGCCGGCTTGCTATGCTCCCAACTGGAAGGAATAATTCCTGCTATTGAAACAGCCCACGCTTTAGCTTATTTAGAGAAAATGACTTTTAAAGCTGATGACAACGTGGTGATCTGTATTTCAGGAAGGGGAGATAAGGATTTGGATACTTATATTAAATATTTTGGATACTGATTAGTCCATAGTCCATGGTCAATAGTCCATGGATTTTTTTTTAAAATTAACTATGGTCTATATACTATCGACCATCGACTAAAAACAATGAACCGGTTAAACAAACTTTTCGACTCAAAAAAGGATAATTTATTGTCCATATACTTTACAGCGGGTTATCCTGAATTAAATACAACGGTGGCTATTGCAGAAGCCCTGGAAAAAGCCGGTGTGGATTTTTTGGAGATAGGTTTTCCCTATTCTGATCCTGTGGCCGACGGGCCGACTATACAGCATAGTTCGCAAAAGTCGCTCGAGAATGGGATGAATCTGAATTTACTTTTTGAAGAGTTAAAAGACTTGAGAAAAAGCGTTAGCATACCCATTATGCTGATGGGGTACTTTAACCCGGTGGTACAATATGGTGTCGAGCGGTTTTGCAAAAAAGCTGCTGAAGTGGGTGTTGATGGCATTATTGTGCCCGATTTGCCGATGTATGAGTATGAGAAACTATATTCTTCCTATTTCATCGATAACGGGCTGAGTAACATTTTCATGGTAACTCCGCAAACATCGGAAGAACGTATCCGAAAGATCGATGAACTCAGCAACAGTTTTATTTACCTGCTTTCTGCATCGTCGATAACCGGGAAAAGCCTGCAACTGTCCAATGCGATAGAAGATTATTATAAACGCATCAAAGCCATGCATCTAAAAAATCCCGAGATAATCGGTTTTGGTATAACCGATAATACCGCCTTTAAAAAAGCCTGCGAATATGCGCGCGGGGCCATTGTGGGCAGCGCATTTGTGAAGCTTTTGGGCGATGAAAATTATCTAGAAAAGATAGAAGGGTTTGTAAGGTCAATCAGGCCTTAAAATCTAACATTGAGCTACAAATACATCTCCAATTCCCCCTTACCTTCACGTACAACTTCAAATTCGCCTGATGTGCAATCTACCACTGTAGAAGCAATATTGCCGCCGTAACCGCCATCGATAACTATATCTACTTTGTCTTCATACTTCTCATAGATCAACTCCGGATCGGTAGAATATTCGATGATGTCATCTTCGTCGTGAATGGAGGTAGACAGGATAGGGTTGCCCAGCATGTTTACGATTTCGCGGGCGATATTATTATCCGGTACGCGAATACCTACTGTTTTTTTATTGGAACTTAACAGTTTTGGTACTTTGTGGCTGGCATTAAAAATAAACGTGAACGGCCCAGGCAGGGCTTTTTTTAATATCCTGAAAGTAGTGTTATCAATAGGTTTAATATAGTCGGATATGTGGCTAAGGTCATAGCATATAAAGGAGAAATTTGCCTTGTCCGGCTTAATATGCCTGATCTGGCAAATCGCTTCAATTGCTTTATGATTAGTTATATCACAACCCAACCCATAAACCGTATCAGTAGGATAAATAATGAGGCCGCCTTTGCGCAATACATCAACTACTTGTTCTATTGCTTTTGGGTTGGGGTTTTCGGGATATATTTTTATGAGCATAAATTTTTATTTCGGATCTCGAATTTTCGATTTCGAATTTAGTTGAAATTTGTTTCAATCCAGTATTAAGCAATTAAATACTTGGCTAATTCCGAAATCGAAAATCTGAATTTCGAAATAAAATTATGCCTGTTTGATCAGCTGCGCGTTGATGGTCAGTTTAATATCTTCTCCAACCACAATTGAACCTGCTTCCGTTACGCCATCCCATGTCAGGCCAAATTCTTTACGGTTTATTTTTCCTGTTACTTCAAATCCGGCCTTTGTATTGCCATAAAAATCAGCTGCTGAACCACCATATTCTACATTAAGTGTAACTGGATTGGTAACACCTTTAACGGTTAGGTCGCCTTTTAACTCATATTCATCATCATCTGTCTTTTTAAACGAGGTTGATTTAAAAGTTATTTTAGGATATTTTGCCGCGTCAAAAAATTCAGCGGATTTTAAGTGCTCATCGCGCTGGGTTTGGTTAGTATCAACACTGTTAATATCGATTGAAAACTCAATCTGTGCATCTTCAAAGTCTTCATTCTCAGCTTCCACTGACCCTTCAAAACTTTTGAAAAAACCGCTCACTGTTGAGATAACCAGGTGTTTTACTTTAAACTGTACTTCGGAGTGCATTGGGTCAATTGCCCATTTTGTTAATGTTGCCATAGCTTTAATGATTGTTTATGAGATCAAATGTAAAAATATATGTTTAAACATATATTAGCTTATTATTAAGTTTACAATTTATCGACAATTTGTATAGACTATAGGCTTTAACCATATTTGTTTAGTTTTGTTCGGCAGGTATTTGTTTTAATTTCTGAAGAGTTGCATCGTCAACCCGATAGGCTATGGCTTTTATGCGATGGCAGGTACTCCAGACGTCGGGTACTTTATGTTCATATATTTTAAGGCAATTTGCACCCATATCCCGTGCGCGTTTTCTGGCAAGTTCAACCACCGCTTTGTAACTGCAATTTACAGCCAACCCTGCATCCCTGATTTTTATTTCACCAACCCTAATGGCTTTAATATCGAATCTGTCATTCACCCCAAAGACAATAAATTTCTCATTTTCATTTGCCGGTGGCGATTGATTTTTTACACGCGCAACAATTGTGGGGGCACATGAAGTCAATGTTATTACAATTAATATTAAGAAACTAACCGGTTTCATTCCGAAAAATGTTGAATATGTTAAACAAAAAAGGTGCAAACAAATGCACCTCATTTTATAATATGGAGTTTATTAACTACAGAGCTAATACTTCCTCAACTCTTTCAGCAGCCTCTTTTAGTAAAATGGCCGAATAAACCTGTAGACCGGATTCGTCTATCAGTTTCTTGGCTTCTTCGGCATTAGTACCCTGCAGACGTACGATGATAGGAACGTGGATGTTCCCTATCTCGTTATAGGCATCAATTACACCCTGTGCCACACGGTCGCAACGAACGATACCGCCGAAAATATTGATCAGTATGGCTTTTACTTTTGGATCCTCTAATATAATGTTAAAGGCCGCCTTAACGGTTTCTGCGTTAGCCGTGCCACCTACATCCAAAAAGTTGGCGGGCTCACCACCGGCAAGTTTAATAATGTCCATTGTGGCCATAGCCAAACCGGCGCCATTAACCATGCAGCCTACATTGCCATCCAGTTTTACATAATTGAGGTTTGATTTACTTGCTTCAACTTCGGTAGGATCTTCTTCGGCCAGGTCGCGCAAAACAAGAAAATCAGGATGACGGAATAAACCATTATCATCCAGGTTGACTTTGGCATCAACAGCTAAAATTTTATTATCTGATGTTTTCAGAACAGGGTTGATCTCAAACATCGACGAATCGGTGGCATCGTAGGCTTTATACAAAGCCGTAACAAATTTCACCATATCTTTAAATGCATCACCGGACAGGCCAAGGTTAAAAGCAATTTTTCGCGCCTGGAATGGCTGTAAACCTACTTTTGGGTCTATTTCTTCCTTAAATATTAAATGCGGGGTATGTTCCGCCACATGTTCAATATCCATTCCGCCTTCGGTTGAATACATTACTATGTTGCGGCCTTTAGAACGGTCGAGCAATACACTAACGTAAAACTCTTTGGGTTCACTCTCGCCAGGATAATAAACATCCTGTGCAACCAATATCTTATGAACTTTTTTACCTTCAGGACCCGTTTGCAGGGTAATCAGCTGCATGCCTAATATATTTCCAGCCTTTTCTTTAACCTCATCAAGGTTTTTTGCCAGTTTAACGCCACCGCCTTTACCGCGCCCCCCGGCATGTATCTGTGCTTTAATGACCACCCAGCCCGAACCTAAGTCTTCCTTTAATTTTTGGGCGGCTGCAACAGCCTGTTCAACAGTATCGGCAACAATGCCTTCCTGAACTCTAACGCCAAAGCTCTTTAATATCGCTTTACCCTGGTATTCGTGAATATTCATGTGTTGTGAAGAATTTGCGGTAAATCTACATTTTTTTAGTTGTTGTAAGGTTGAAAAGTTGTAAGGTTTTAATGTTTGAAACTTACCTCCATGAAAATCAACATTTCAACCTTACAACATTTCAACGTTCAAACAATAGCATTACCTTTGCATTATGCTTAAGGCCCAATCCATCCGTAAATCGTACGGGCAACTTCAAATATTAAAAGGTGTTGATCTTGAGGTAAAACAAGGCGAAATTGTAACTATAGTTGGTGCATCCGGGGCCGGCAAAAGTTCGCTGTTAAATATTCTCGGCACTTTGGACAAGCCTGATTCAGGCAAAATATTTTTAAATCGTATTGAAGTAAACCAGTTAAGTAATAAAAATATAAGCGCTTTCAGGAATCGGAAAATTGGTTTTATTTTTCAATTCCATCATTTATTAGCGGAATTCAGTGCCATAGAAAACGTATGTATACCTGCGCTTATTGCAGGTGACACGCGAGCTAATGCTGAAAAAAAGGCCGTGAAGTTGTTAGAGAGACTCGGACTGGGCGAAAGACTGAATCATAAGCCGAATCAATTGTCGGGTGGTGAGCAGCAAAGGGTGGCAGTTGCCCGTGCCCTGATCAATAAGCCGGCACTTATTTTTGCCGATGAGCCATCTGGTAACCTTGATTCGACCAATGCAAACGAATTGCATGAATTATTCATTAAGCTGAGAGATGAGTTTGATCAAACCTTTGTGATTGTTACGCACAATGAACATCTGGCAGAGTTGGCAGACCGGACAGTTTTAATGAAAGACGGTTTAATTGTTCAATAATTCGAAGTGTATACATTAATTACAGCGGCTAATTCGCAACAGGCATATCGGCTAAAAAATGCGATAGGTGTTGACAAAGTTTTATTGGGGGATTACCTGGAATTGCCTGATCTATTGGTGCAATCAGGAAAAATGTTAAGATTGCCAGGCCCTCAGAGCCTTAACTATACCCACGAAATGCTTGCTTTGTGCCTTGATCGCAATATTGACACTATTTATGCATTACGCGACCAGGAAAAACAGTTGTTATCTAATGACAGTCAGTTATTTTATGAATATAACATTACCGTAAAGATAACTGATGAAATATAAAGATATAGATTCCCGCAAAAGCGCTTTTATATTTGAGTTGGATAATGTACTTTATCCCGAAAAGGACTACTTATACCAGGTTTATTATCTTTTTACAAGTTTTTTGGAATACACAGAATTAATAAATGCCAAAGAGGCAACTAATTTCATGATAAATACGTATTTATCAATAGGAGAGGAGGTTGTTTTTGATCGCTTACAAAAAGAGTTTAAAATTGACGAGGCATACAGGGATAATTTTAATCAATTGAACCTAACAGCAAAACTGCCTTTAAAATTGTTGATTGATCAAAACATGCTCAATTTGCTCCAGGAAATAGTGATTGATAGGAAAAAAATATTCATCGTAACCAATGGGCATCCGGGACAGCAACTAAACAAAATTAAACAAACTGAATGGAATGGCCTGGAGCCCTACCTGACTTGTTATTTTGCCAATGAGATTGCCCCCAAGCCCGAAACCGATTGTATTGATTTGGTGATAAAAGATCACAAATTACAGCGTCGGGATATATTAATGATAGGAAATTCTGAGATAGACGCACTGTGTGCCGAAGCCTGCGGGGTAGATTATTTTAAATCAAATGAGTTTTAGCAAGTCTGAGCATAACAAATTGACGTATATTTCGTTAAAAAAACCAAAATACTGTCGATAATCCATCGTAATCAAATAAATAGAACATGAAAAAATTATTTTACTTATTAATCTTACTTTTCATCGTAGCGGCATCTGCTTGTAAAAAGGTTCCGAAAGTGATGCCAACACCCCCTCCCATTGACACGCTTAGTGCTCCAACAAAAACGGGGTCGGTGATTGGTCTTATCAAGGACTCTGTCTATTTATATGCTGCGGAAGATTATTTGTGGTATACCCAACTGCCAAATTATTCTGCATTTAAGCCACGAACAATAACCGGAGCTGATGATTTAACCGCTTTAAGCACGGAAGTTGACAAGTTGTCGCAATTCGCTATCAATCCTGCAACTGGCAAACCTTATGAGTATTATACACCTGCTCCGGGCATAGCTAAGTATTCGTTTATTGATAACGGGTCAGTTTCAGCTCAATTGAATGGCGTACAGGGTGATTTTGGTTTCGATTTTAATTGGGATGCGGTTACCGATGTACGTATAATTTACGTTTACCCAGGTTCGCCTGCAGATTTGGCCGGGATAAAGCGAGGTTACAAGATATTAAGTATCAATAACAGCACAAATATTTCATACGATGCCCCTCCATATGGTGATCAAAGCAGCAATAATTTCAATTTTGTTATTGATGCTCTTACAAATAGCAACACTGTTTCGATGACTTTGCAGAAACCAGATGGTAGTACGCTTACTGTCACAAGTATGAAAACCACAAATTACAATATAAACCCCGTTTTAACTTATAAAACATTTGATGAAGGTGGAGGCCATATATTGGGGTATATTGTTTTCAACAGTTTTACCTCTGATGCTAATGCCGATCCACAGCTAAACACTGCATTCAGTTATTTTACTTCACAAGGTGTCACGGACCTTGTGGTTGATCTTCGTTATAATGGCGGTGGGTATGTTTCTACAGCCGAATATATAGACAATTTGATTGTTCCTGCAGCAAAAAACGGCACACCAATGTATGTTTCTACCTGGAATAGTAACTTAGTAAATGATAAAGATCCTTTACTTAAGGCAGCATTTGGTATCCCTGCCGGTTATTTTCAACCTCAAAATCAAACGGTGAATTTTAGTAAACTTGGGTCCCTTGCCGTAAATAGGGTGTTTTTTATCATTACAGGCAGAACAGCTTCTGCGAGCGAGCTAACTATCAATAACTTACGGCCCGAATTAGATGTTCAGTTTGTGGGCAGCACCAGCTATGGAAAGCCTGTTGGTTTTATTGGGATTAACATTAATAAATATCAATATTACACCCCCGAGTTTTCAACACAAAATTCGGCTGGCCAGGGTGGGTATTATACAGGATTTACACCGGGAGCGGCTACTTACCCTGGTTTTCTGGACAATGACGATATAACCAAAGATTTTGGTGACCCTACCGAAGGTTTATTGGCAGATGTAATAAGCTTTGTAAAAACGGGCACGTATAGCGTGCAGAAGCAGGTTATTCAAAGTCTTTCGTCGAAACAAATACTCTCGATTCAAGATCAAAATGCTGCGGCTTTAAAGATCAATCATAATAAATTTAACGGAATGATCTTAAACAATAAGTTGAAACAGAAAAAATCTTTTTAAGCCGAAGAAGCCAAGAGCAGAAAGCTAAAAGCATAAAGCGACATTCGTCAAGCTTTGCGCTTTTAGCTTTCTGCTTTTACCCTAATCAGCAAGCTCTCTTAAATCAACCGGGACAACTCTTGATATTCCCTGCTCAACCATCGTTACACCGTATATTATGTCGGTGCTGGCGATGGTTCTTTTATTATGTGATACAATGATGAATTGCGATTGACTGGAGAATTCGCGGATAATGATGTTAAACTTATCAATATTGGTGTCATCAAGTGGTGCATCAACCTCATCAAAAATACAGAATGGGGCAGGTTTCAAGAGGTAAAGTGAAAACAGGATAGCTGTGGCTGTCAGTGTTTTCTCACCTCCTGAAAGCTGGTTGATTGACAGCGGACGTTTACCTTTTGGCTGGGCAATAATATCAATATCAGACTCAAGAGGATTTTGCGGATCAGTCAAAAGCAGATCGCATGAATCTTCTTCATTAAACAGGGATCTGAATACCTTTATAAAATTCTCGCGCACACTGGTAAATGCCAGCATAAATTTGGCACGTGCAGTATCATCAATTTCCTGTATCGTTGTTAAGAGAGACGTTTTTGCATCGTTAAGGTCTTTCTTTTGCGCCTGTATGAATTCATAGCGCTGGTTCATTTCAGAATAAGCTTCAACTGCCAGTGGATTGATGGCCCCAAAATCGTCCAGCTGTCTCTTTAATTTTTCGGTTCTTTCACGCAAATCCGATTCGTTTTCATTGGGAGGGGGTACAACATCCAGTAATTCGTTGATATCGATATTAAACTCAACCGAAAGACGTTCTTTCAAAGCATTGAGATCGAGTTTTAAATTGTTCTTCTGATCCTTCAATTCATTTTCAATCACATCAGCCTGGTCTTTTTTCCGCCTTAGCGCAGTTATTTCATTTTCGGTTTCGGTGATTTTTCCCCGCCAACTGTAATACTCCTGCTCGGCTTGTTGGGTAGCCTTTTCCAGTTCTTCTTTTTGGCTGTACATCTCAAGCAGGTCCTCGTCCGAGTGGTCGGCTTGAGCAAGGTTTTCGTTGATGGCCAGTTTTATTTTTTCCAGTTCAGCGTTGTTTTGTACAATACGCCTTTCAAGACCGTCTTTTTGACTTTCGCGGTATTCAATATCTTTTGTTAAGCCAGAAACCTTGTTTTGCTGTTGATGAAAACGGATATTCTCCTGGTTGTAGGCGTTTGATTGAACAGATATATTCTCATTAAGTTCATTAAAAGCTTGTTGTTTATCAGCTAACAGGTCGCTTTGAATCTGTTTTTGGGTTTTTAATTCTGCAAGCAGAGGGTGCAATTTAAGCGTCTCATCTTTTAGGCCGATTATTTTTTGAGCGATATCTTCTTTTCGGTTGCGGCTGTTTTCAATAAAGGCCTGGTATTGCTCCTGCCTTGTTTTTATGGTAATAAGTTCGGTGTTTAAACGATTGATATCTTGCTGCTGCTGGTTAATTTGCGCGCTTTTGCCGGATGCTTTCAGTGCTGAGAGCTTGCTTTGAAGTCCTTCTACACGGTTTTTTAGTTCATTAAGCAGGTTGTCAACAAATTTTATCTCTTTGGTAAGGTTCTCTAAATTCTTCACCCGGCCTATTCTTTTGCCCTCAAACAATCCCACTGATCCACCGGCCATGGTCAGTTTCGACTTGTTGAATTTTCCGCTTTTGCCTATCAGTACTACGTTATCCGGAATAGAAGTATTATTAAGGTCGTTCTCAGCCGAATCATTGACAAGGTAAACGTCCTTTAATAAATAATTACAAAGGTTTCGATAACGGGAATCAACTTCAATAACGCTTAATGCGGGGATAGGAGCCCCACCCAAACCCTCCCCGGTAGGGAGGGCTTTTAAAAAAGTCTCCCCAACTGGGGGAGATTTAGAGGGGGCTGATTGGGTTCCATAATTGCTCAAAACAAAAAATTGTGCCCTTCCTTTTGCCGAATTGCTTAAGAGGTTAATTGCCGTAATGGCTTCATCATAATTTTCAACTACATAATAGTTCATCAGCGGTTCAAGATAATTTTCTATAGCTACACGATATTCCTCACGGCAAAAAAGGACATCACTAAATAGCGGTGCGTTTTTAGCCCAACGATCATTTTTCTTGAGAAAACGGATGGACTCGGGGAAACCTTCCAGGTTATCAACCATACTTTTGGTTAGATTGTATTCATTTTGCCTTGCATCCAGCTTTCGGCTTTCCTGTATAATAGTTCCTTTTACATCATTGGATTCGGTTTCTGTATCTTTTATCTGTTCCTGAAGTTTATTTTCAAATTCAATAGTCAGTTGATGCTCTTTTTCCATCGATTCAGCCCGGTACTGCAATTCTGCGACCACCTTGTTAAAATGTGAAAGTTCTGCTTCCTTACTGTTTGCATCTTCCATGTTTCGAAGACTTTCCTGTTCTAATGCCTGTTCTTGTATTTGTAGTATTTCGAGGTCTTTTTCGGTCTTGTATACCTGGTTTTGAAGCCTGTTATTAATATTGGTCAATTCATTCAATTCAGCGCGCGCCGAACTTTGTTGGTTTCTTAATTCATCAACAGCCAATTTCAGATCACCAACGAGAGTTTGAATAGTTTGCAAATTCTCGTCTTCCTGCGCCTTTTCTTCGGCCAGCCGCTTGATATTGTATAATACGTGATTTAGCTGGTTTTTATCTTGTCCCAGTTCTTCTGTTAAGCGAGCTTCCTTGTCCTTTTGAAATTTGAGTTGTTCGTTTTTTATCTTTTTTTCGTTTTCGTAGGCTCTTATTTTCGACACATATTCATTGGTAGCTTTTTGCTGAACCGACAGGTTTTTTTCTTTGGTAAGGCTGTCCACTTTTTGTTTTTGCAAATCAGCTTCAAATGTGTCAATTTGTGCCGCTATGCCCGATTTTTCTGCTCGTTGCCTTTGTTCCAGATCATCAATTTTATTTAACGATTCACTAAACGAAACGATCCTAAAAGAAGCAAGCATAATGCTGAGTGTTTTATACTGCTCTTTTAATTTGTAATAGCGTTCTGTCTTTTTTGCCTGGTTTTCCAGCGTTTTAAGATTTTTTTCGATCTCGGCCAACAAGTCTTCAACTCTTTCTAAGTCAGCTTCAGTATCCTTTAGCTTATTGAGGGTTTGTTTTTTGCGAAGTTTATATTTTGAGATCCCTGATGCTTCCTCGAACAAATTGCGCCGCGATCCTTCTTTATTAGCGATGATCTCATCAACCATCTTTAACTCGATGATGGAATAGGAATCAGCGCCGATTCCCGTATCTAAGAATAGGTCAGTGATATCTTTTAAACGGCATTGGACATCATTAAGCCGATATTCGCTATCCCCGGCGCGATACAGCTTACGCGTTACGGTAACTTGTGAAAATTCGGTAGGGAGTATGTTTTTTGTATTATCGAAAGAGAGCGAAACCTCGGCAAGGTTAGCAGCCTTGCGACTTTTTGACCCATTAAAAATAATGTTCTCCATTTTTTCGGAACGAAGCATGCGCGTGCTTTGCTCGCCAAGCACCCATCTTATCGCGTCAACCACATTTGATTTGCCGCAGCCATTTGGGCCGACGATAGCTGTAACACCTTCATTAAAATTGATAGTTACCTTATCGCCAAAACTTTTAAACCCCTTGATTTCTAACTTGCTAAGCTGCATTTATTCTATTTTGCCATTCAAAATTCCAACCTTCAAAGTAATCATAAAAAAATCATTTTTTAAACATTAAGCAACCGTTTTTGTAATGTTATTATTGAATCGAAATAGGCCTGGGCGCCACAAATAAACGGCAGGGCAATACTGTCGTCAACGAGCATAACTATATTCAAATTAACAATACCATATTGAGCCAGGAAAATTTAAAGCGCTTAAGTGCAGAGCAGTTAAACCAGATAGAAAGTATCGTTACCCTGGTCTTGCCCGAAGGGAAAAAAGTCAAGTGAAATTATAATAAAATCTCTGGGTAACTCTGTGGTAAAAATTAACCGCAAAGGGCACTGAGATTTTCACAGAGAGTCACAGAGTAGCCTGTTGCACAAATATTAGTTGGCGCTCTTTTGACTATGTTGACTTTTGAGCCAGCCTCGCCCCCTGCTTCTTTTATCATCTATAGCAACACTGTTTATTTAGTCAGCCTATAAATAGACTTCACCTTTAAGGTAGGTAACGGCATTACCGCTCATTAGTACCCTGTCGCCTTTATTTTCGCACCAGAGCTCACCTCTGCGGGCTGATAGCTGGTAGGCATGCAGTTTGTCTTTTCCTAATTTATTTGCCCAGTAGGGGATCAGATTGCAATGGGCGGAGCCTGTTACAGGATCTTCCGGAATGCCAGCGCCCGGCGCAAAAAAACGGGAAACAAAGTCGACTTCTTTGCCGGGAGCGGTGACAATTACGCCTACTGTATCTAATTTTGATAATGCAAAAAAGTCCGGTGTAATATCCAGGATGTCATTTTCCGTTTCATAAACCAAAAAATAATCCCGTGATCTGTAAATTGCCAAAGGTTGTTTTTCGCCTAAGGCCTCAACTAATCCATTCGGTGGTTCGATGGGTATTGGGGGTCTTGAAGGGAAATCCATCTCATATTTATCTCCAACTTTTTTAACAGTTAAAATTCCGGCTTTTACTGTTTCAAAATTAATTGTGCTCTCTGTATAACCTAATTCCGTAAAAATAATGTGTGCCGAAGCAAGTGTAGCATGTCCGCAAAGATCGATCTCAAATTCAGGCGTAAACCACCTCAATTTATAGCCTGCGCCGTTCCTGACAAAAAAGGCAGTTTCGGCCAGATTGTTTTCGATTGCGATTTTCTGCATAGTTTCATCAGCCAGCCATTCTTCTAACGGACAAATAGCGGCAGGGTTGCCCCCAAAAAGTTGATTGGTAAAAGCGTCAGCCTGGTAAATTGGAATTTTCATCATTATAAAATTGCTTTTTAAAGGCAATGAAATTTCCTTGCGCTGCGATACCTGCGATTGCACCTGGAGATTTCAAGAGCACTAATTTAACGGCTCTAATATAGCAGTAAGTTATAGAAACAAAAAAGCCCCGATTTTATTCGGGGCTTTTTTGTTAACCTAAATATGATTTCAGGATCTTACTCCTCGAAGTATGTCTGAGGCGCTGCAGCGCTTTGTCTTTTATCTGCCTTACACGTTCGCGTGTGAGGTTAAATTTTTCACCTATCTCCTCTAACGAAAGGGGGTGATTGGTTCCTAAACCAAAGAACAATACAATAATTTCGCGCTCACGTTCGGTAAGCGTAGAAAGAGAACGTTTTATTTCTTCGGACAGCGATTCATTAATTAAAATTGAATCGGTATTGGGTTCCTGGTTCTCTAATACATCAAGCAAAGTGTTTTCTTCACCCTGTACAAAAGGGGCGTCCATCGATACGTGGCGACCTGAGTTGCTCAACGTATCAGAAATTTTGTCAACAGTTGTTTCCAGCATGTCAGCCAATTCTTCAGGAGAAGGCTCACGCTCATATTCCTGCTCGAGTTTTGAGAATGCCTTGCTAATCTTACTTAACGAACCAACCTGGTTTAATGGTAAACGAACTATACGTGATTGTTCGGCAATAGCCTGCAATATGGATTGACGGATCCACCATACGGCGTAGGATATAAATTTAAATCCTTTAGTTTCATCAAAACGTTTTGCTGCCTTAATCAGGCCCAAATTGCCTTCATTTATTAAGTCACCAAGGGTTAATCCCTGGTTTTGATATTGTTTTGCTACGGACACAACAAAGCGAAGATTGGTTTTTGTTAACCTCTCCAGCGCAGCCTGGTCGCCTTCCCTAATCTTTTGTGCCAGGATAACTTCTTCTTCCGCAGTAATCAGATCAACTTTACCAATTTCGTGAAGATATTTATCAAGCGATTGCGACTCGCGATTGGTTATAGATTGGGTTATTTTGAGTTGTCTCATCTATTTTAGTTACCTCAATTCTTATTTTAAAATTGAACGTGCAAAGGTACAAAATTGTTATTAAAAAATAATAAGTAAGTATTTCTTTACATTTAAATTAATTTGTATTATATTATAAGCGCTAAAAAGTTAATTTATACCTATTTTACAACTCATTTAGGTTAAAAGCATCCATCATCCTAATACCTTTTTCAGTCTGTTGTAAAGTGCAGCATTCATTTACAGGATCGTGCTCAAAGTACAGAATATATTCCTTTTCCAAAGCTTCATTTAAAAATAATTTCTTTTCGTTTAGTGTCGTCAAAGGAAACATATCATAGGCCATTATATAGGGAATAGGCAAGTGCCCGACAGACGGCAGCAGATCGGCCATATATAGGATATTTTTGTTTTTATACCTTATAAGCGGAAGCATCATTGCCTCTGTGTGCCCTGAAACGAAACGTACATTAAAATCGGTAGTGAATTGCGCTTCTTCATTGGTATCAATAAATTTTAATTGCCCGCTTTCCTGAATAGGCAGTATGTTTTCTTTCAAAAAGGATGCTTTTTCGCGTTCGTTGGGGTTTACGGCCCAATCCCAATGCTTTTTGTTGCTCCAGTAGGTGGCGTTCTTAAAAGCGGGGGGCAATTGTCCATTTTCTCGCTTTACAGCTCCCCCAACATGATCGAAATGGAGATGTGTTAAAAACACATCAGTTATATCATCCTTATGGAAACCGTTTTTTGCTAATGAAGTTTCAAGACTTGCGTTGCCATGGAGATAATAATGGCTAAAAAATTTGGCGTCCTGCTTATCTCCAATGCCCGTGTCAATTAAAATAAGGCGGTTACCCTCCTCAACCAGCAAACAACGCAAGGCCCAGGTACACAAGTTGTTTTCGTCCGCAGGATTGGTTTTATTCCAGATAGATTTAGGAACCACGCCAAACATGGCGCCCCCGTCTAATTTAAAAAAACCGGTATCGATAGTGTAAAGGTTCATGCCCCCTAGCCCCCTAAAGGGGGAATAATTGTTAGTTAAATAATCTATTTTGTCCCTTAACCCCCCCCCTTAAGGGGGCCGGGGGGCTTATAAATGTATGCATTCCCCATAAGCCTCGGCTGCGGCTTCCATTACTGCTTCGCTCATGGTTGGGTGCGGGTGTACCGATTTAATGATCTCGTGCCCCGTGGCTTCAAGCTTGCGTGCGGTAACAACTTCCGCTATCATTTCGGTTACATTATGGCCAAGCATATGTGCACCCAGGAATTCGCCATATTTGGCATCGAAGATCAATTTTATGAAACCATCTTTTGCACCGGCTGCCGCCGCCTTGCCAGATGCGGAGTAGGGGAACTTACCTATCTTTAGTTCGTATCCGGCTTCTTTTGCAGCCTTTTCGGTGTACCCAACTGAAGCAACCTCAGGCAAACAATAAGTACAACCAGGTATATTATTATAATTTAAGGGTTCGGGATTTAAACCTGCTATTTTTTCAACGCAAATTATTCCTTCGGCAGAAGCAACGTGTGCAAGTGCCTGTCCCATTACAATATCGCCAATGGCATAAACACCATCCACATTGGTCCGGTAGAAATCGTCAACCAATACTTTTCCTTTATCAGTTTTTACTCCATTTTCTTCTAACCCGATGCCTTCTATATTAGTACTGATACCAATTGCCGATAATACGATCTCGGCTTCCAATACTTCTGTACCGGAGGCAGTTTTTACGCTTACCTTACAAGTTTCTCCGCTGCTGTCAACAGATTCCACTGAAGAACTGGTCATGATACCGATACCTTGTTTTTTTAGGATCCTGTTTAATTGTTTGGATACATCTTCGTCTTCAAGAGGTACTATATTATCCAGGAACTCTACAACGGTTACTTTAGTGCCAATTGCGTTATAAAAATAGGCGAACTCTATCCCAATTGCGCCAGAGCCAACCACGATCATTGATTTTGGTTGTTTTGGCAAAAACATTGCCTGGCGGTACCCTATCACTTTCACACCATCCTGTTTAATATTCGGTAGTTCTTTTGAACGGCCACCTGTAGCCAATATGATATGTTTAGCTGTGTAATCTTTAGCAACGCCTTCATTGCTTTTTACTTCAACGGTACTTTTTCCCTTGAGCTTCCCAACGCCCATAAGTACTTCGATCTTGTTTTTTTTCATTAGGAACTGAACCCCTTTGCTCATCCCGTCGGCTACGCCACGACTTCTTTTGATCACTGACTCAAAATCAACTTCTCCGCCAGCAACCTTAATGCCGTAATCAGCCGCATGGTTAATATATTCAAATACCTCTGCACTCTTTATCAGCGCCTTAGTAGGAATACAACCCCAGTTAAGGCAAATGCCTCCTAATGATTCTCTTTCAACTATCGCAGTTTTTAAACCAAGTTGTGAAGCACGTATAGCAGCCACATAACCTCCGGGGCCTGACCCTATAACAATTAAATCGTAGTCCATAGTTTTTTATACTTTTTTGAATTCGAAGCCAAAGCTAAGTAAAAAGGGGGGAATAGAAAAAACCTGCTTCCTGTTGCCGAGATTTTTACAAAATGAATATAAAATCGATAAAATATATAGTTTAACTAAAGGTTTATTTGCCTGTTTTGGTGCGAAAGTCATATCAATTTCACGATTTCTTTAAATAGACGGGTGTTATATACATTAATTGTTGAAAAATATATAATAAATGTTAACATAGACTTAACATTAGCAAAGTCGTCAATATTTATATTTGCGCCGTAATTAGATTATTAAAAGGTTTATTTAAACAGACGAGTATGAGGAAGCATTTACTTTTATTTTTATTATTAACCGGCATTGTATTTTCAATGAGTAAAAATGCACATGCGCAGGGTGTAACCACTGCGTCGGTTAACGGGATTGTTACCGATAGTAAAGGTGCAATTCCAGGGGCAACAATAACAGTTACCCACGTTCCTACAGGAACAGTTTATACTACCGTAAGCAGGTCTGACGGCCGGTACAATTTACCCAACTTAAGGGTAGGCGGACCTTACACTATTAAAGTATCCTTTATAGGTTATAAGAACTATATACAGGAAGGGATTACGCTAAACATTGGCCAGGATCAAAGAATTGATGCCAAAATTGTAGATGTGATCAATACCCTGGGGGAAGTAACTGTTACAGGTGTACAAGGCAAAGTGATCAATTCTTCACGTACAGGTGCCAGGGAAACAATAAACCGGGCTCAAATTGAAGGATTACCTACGATTAGCCGTTCATTAACTGATTTTACAAAATTAACACCATCAGCCAATGGTTTAAGTTTTGGCGGTCGTAGCAGCTTATATAATAATATAACTGTTGATGGCGCTTTATTTAATAACTCCTTTGGATTATCGGGCACGCTTGGCGGTCAAACTAACTCTCAGCCCATTTCGTTGGATGCCATTGACCAGATACAGGTTGATATTGCCCCATATGACGTTCGCCAGGGTAATTTTACCGGTGCCGGCGTTAACACCGTCGTAAAATCGGGTACCAATACTTTTAAAGCTACCATATATGATTACATTCGTGGAACAAGTCTTACGGGCTACAATGCGGGCAATGTTACTATAACCAAAACACCGTTCACCTATCGCCAAACAGGTGCGAGCTTCGGCGGCCCAATCATAAAAAATAAATTATTTTTCTTTTTATCAGGTGAGGAAGAACGCATAAGTCAGCCTGCTACATCCTACGTTGCTACCGGTTCAGGGGCAAGCGGTTCAGTTTCGCAGGTACGTGCAGCAACTCTTGACTCTCTTTCAACTTATCTGAAATCCAACTATGGATATAATCCGGGTGCTTACCAGGGATATAATTATCAAACTTACAGCGATAAGGTAACCGCCAAAATTGACTGGAATATTGATAAAAACAATACGCTGAGCGCTAAATACTTCTATTTGAAGTCATACGGCGACCACCCAGCAAGTAACTCTGGTATTACTAATAATGGCGTAGGCTTTGGCAGTACAAGAGCGCCCGGCATTTCGACCCTGCCGTTTTATGGTTCGGGTTATCGTATTAACAATAATTTTAATATCGGTATTGTGGAGTTAGATACCCGTATCAGCAGCAGCATGTCTAACAGGCTTACAGTTGGTTATTCGGCTTTGCGGGATTACCGCGCTTCACTTGGAGGCGCGGCCATACCTTTGGTTGATATTGGTAATGGTGTGTTTAACCCGGCTACAGGTACCGAAACTAAAGCATCTGCAGTTGCTACCAGCTTTGGTTATGAGTTGTTCACGGCCGGTAATCTTTTGTATACTAATATCGCCCAGTTCTCAGATGACTTTACCATATTTTCGGGCAGGCATGAATTCACTTTTGGAACCAGCGATCAAATACAAAGCTATAAAAATGGTTTTGCTCCTGATTATAATGGGTTATATAGTTATAACTCTGCTTATGACTTCGAAAATGGATTACCTGCAGCTGCGTACACTACCCGTTATTCAGCACTTTCAGACGGTTCGTTCCCCTATGCAAAAATTAAAGCAGCAATTTATAGTGTTTACGCACAGGATAAATTTCATGCTACAGATAACTTAAGGATAACTTATGGTATCCGTGCTGATTATGATGCTTTCCCAACCACGTTACCTCAGAATCCCAATGTACCTGGTTTGACTTTCCAACAAGGGATTCATGTAGACCCATCTGTATTGCCTAAAAACAGGGTGCAGTTATCACCGCGCTTAGGTTTTAACTGGGATGTAAACGGCGATCAGTCTACACAAGTGCGGGGCGGTACCGGCTTATTTGCAGGTACAGTTCCTTTTGTTTGGATATCAAATCAGGCTTCTAACAATGGTGCCTTGTTTGGTTCATATACGGTTGTTAAAGGCGCCTTAACTAACACACCGGCCCAAAATGCACAATTGATATTTAATCCGAATGTGAATGCCAATCGCCCTCCGGTACCTTCACCGGCTAATACTTCGTATGAATTGGATGTAGCCAATCCAAATTTAAAATATCCAAAAATATGGAGAACTAACCTGGCTGTAGATCAAAGACTACCATGGGGAATTGTAGGAACATTGGAAGGTGCTTATACTAAAGATATAAATGCTATTTATCATGAAAACCTTGTGCTTTCTGATACCTATACCGTATTGCCAGGAGCGGAGGGACAAATTCGCTACACTGCTAAGAACATTACCCCACCAGCTGCTACAGCTACTGCCGCGAATCCGGCTATCACCGGGTTGTACTACATGACCAATACAAACAAGGGCTATTCTTATTTTGTTACAGGTCAGTTGCAAAAGAGCTTTATAGGTGGTTTTTATGCTAACGTAGCTTATACTCATAGCGGGTCACAGGACGTGAATGATGGTGGGTCTACAGCAAGCACTATCTGGAGCTCCCGTTATGTAGCAGGTAATCCAAATGCTGATAATCTTTCAAATAGCTCATTTGTTCAACCAAATCGCGTGATTGCTTCCGTTATGTACAAAAAGTCCTATTTTGAGCACGCTTCCACTTCTGTTGGTTTGATATTTGAAATGGCTAATAACGGCGCTGTAACTTATGTCACCAGTGGCGACCCAAATAATGACGGTGCCACTAACGACCTGATGTTTATCCCTAAAAATCAAGGGGATATTATCCTGGTTCCTGATGCAGCGACAAATCCTAATGATGCGCAGACTCAATGGAATCAATTAAATGCCTTTATCAGCCAGGATAAATACTTAAGCGGTCGCAGAGGAAAATTTGCTGAAAGGAATGGTGTGATTTTGCCTTCTTTTAAAAGATTAGATTTTAAAGCTGTCCAGGATTTTTATGTGATGGTAGGCAAATCTAAAAACACGATTGAGGTATCTTTGGATATTATTAATATAGGTAACTTATTAAATAAAAACTGGGGCTTGTACCAGGATTCATTCAATGGGTTTAACAGTGGTAGTACAACGGTGCTCAAATTCATTAAGTTGGATCCAACAACCGGAAGCGCTACTTATTCTTTTCCATTGCTGAATGTTAAAGCCGGTACACCCGTTACCTCTTCGTTTATTAATGATACCAGCCCAATATCACGCTGGCAAGGTCAGTTAGGGGTAAGGTATATTTTCAATTAATATATATTGAACCTAATCCGATAAAAAACCCCGGTCAAATTGACCGGGGTTTTTTATTTATCCAGATTTTATTTTGATCAGTTATACACAAATTCGCCAAATTCCGATTGTATAGTTACCAGCTTTTTCTCAGCGCTTTCTACGTGTCCGATAATTTGCGCCTCAACGCCAAAACTTTTTGATAGTTGTATAAGGTCAGCTGCTATTTGCTGTGGTACGTACAATTCCATGCGGTGGCCCATATTAAATACCTTGTACATTTCCTGCCAGCTTGTTTTTGATTCTGTTTGTATCAGTTTAAACAAGGGGGGAACAGAGAATAAATTATTCTTTACAATATGCAGATTGTCTATAAAATGAAGCACCTTGGTTTGCGCCCCGCCACTGCAATGAACCATGCCATGTATCTGCTCCCGATAATTGTCGAGCATCGTTTTAATGATCGGCGCATAAGTACGGGTAGGGGAAAGTACCAGTTTACCGGCCTCAACAGAATCTCCGTTCCCGATATCAATCAGATCGGTTAAATTTTTACTTCCAGAAAATATAAGTTCATAGGGTACGGCATGATCATAGCTCTCGGGATATTTTTCAGCAATACTTTTATTGAAAACATCGTGCCTGGCCGAAGTTAATCCATTTGAACCCATACCGCCGTTATATTCTTTTTCATAGTTGGCTTTACCATATGATGCAAGTCCAACTATAACATCTCCGGGCTGAATGCGGTCATTAGAGATAACATGCTGACGTTTCATACGGCAGGTTACCGTTGAGTCGACAATAATGGTACGGACCAGGTCACCAACATCTGCCGTTTCGCCACCGGTAGAATAGATGCCAATCCCGGCATCCCTCAACTCAGCCAATATTTCCTCAGTTCCATTTATTATGGAGGCAATTACTTCGCCGGGTATTAAATTCTTGTTCCGGCCAATTGTTGATGAAAGAAGAATGTTATTTGTTGCGCCTACGCAGAGCAGGTCATCCAGGTTCATAATAATAGCATCCTGTGCTATTCCCCGCCAAACAGACAGGTCGCCGGTTTCTTTCCAATAGGTATAAGCGAGTGAAGATTTGGTTCCTGCGCCATCTGAGCATAATATTGCAATAATCAGGGTCATTGGTCAAAATATCGGGTACAATTTTGCAGAATGCCTTTGGAAAAATTCCCTTATCAATGTTTTTTATTGCGTTATGCACGTCATCTTTGGAGGCCGACACACCCCGTTGATCATATCTTTGAGAAGAAATCATGGCCCAAATATAATGCTTAATAATAGTTTGAGATGTCAAAACCGTTACTTTTGCGATTACCATCCATCATCCTATGCTAAAGACTGCTGTTTCTAAAGTACGACTTCGTTTAAAACATTCATTTGACAGGATCAATAATGAAGAATTAAAAAAGAATATGCTGCAGGCCATCCCTTTTTGGATAGCGTCTGTAATAACAGGGCTGATCGCGGTGATCTACACCAAACTTTTTTTATTAGCTGAAGGATTAACAACCTTGATTTATAAACAACACGCATGGATGCTGTTTATTTTAACCCCGGTTTGTTTTATAGTTTCCTGGTGGATAGTTAAACGTTTTGCTCCCTATTCCAGGGGAAGTGGTATACCACAAGTGATGGCTGCAATAGAAATAACCAACCCCAAAACCGATCAAAAAGTAAATAAACTGTTAAGCATCCGTATCATTTTTATAAAAATACTGTCAAGCCTGGTTATGGCCATTGGAGGAGGGGTAATCGGAAGAGAGGGCCCAACTATTCAAATTGCCGCTTCGGTATTTCGTAAAGTAAATCAGTTTTTACCTCTTTGGTGGCCAAAAGTTGCCAAAAGAAATATGATTATAACTGGCGCAGCTGCCGGATTAGCCGCAGCTTTTAATACGCCATTAGGCGGAATAGTATTTGCAATAGAAGAACTAACCAAAACGCATTTCAGTTATTTTAAAACAGCTATTTTCTCGTCAGTTATAATTGCTGGTTTAACTGCGCAGGGGATTTTAGGGCCATATCTTTATTTGGGTTACCCTAAAATAGGTACTATCTCTGGTTTTATCTTTTTAGGAGTGATCCTAGTTGCTATAATTTCCGGATTAGCTGGAAGCAGCATGTCAAAAATTATCCTGTGGATAATGTCCTGGAAATCTAAGTTCAGGTTAAATTATGAAAATGTGATATACGTGACAGTTTGTGCATTGTTATTGGCAGGGCTTGCCTATTTTATAGATTATGCTGCAATGGGATCTGGTAAAGACCTGATGCAAAAAGTTTTATTTACATCAGATAAATATTCGCTGTGGTACACACCCTTATTAAGAATTGCTGGCACGATGTTGTCTTTTACTACAGGGGCAGCGGGCGGTATATTCGCACCTGCATTAGGTACGGGCGCCAGCATTGGATCAATGGTTTCGGGTTGGTTTCATTTGTCAGAAACGAACACCAATTTACTTATCCTTTCGGGCATGGTTGGATTTTTAACCGGTGTAACCAGGTCGCCTTTTACGTCGGCGATCCTGGTGCTCGAGATGACAGACCGTCATAATGTGATCTTCCACCTTATTTTGGCAGGTATGGTAGCCAGTTTGGTATCTATTTTAGTTGATAAGCATTCACTTTATGATCATCTTAAAGTCCAATACATACGCGACTTAAATGAAGAAGAGAAAATTAATATAAGCCCCACAAACGCAAACGCCAATTTATAAGTAAGAATTAAGCAGGTTAACATTGCCGAAACCCCGGGAACGAACGAGCTAAAATTTCACAGAACGGTGCAATTATTTTCACAAATAATTATATGTATGATGGAATGCTGATTGCCAAAGCATGACAGCATGTAAGAGTTGAAGAAAAATTCAATGAGATCATCGGGGACACCCGATAAACAATATACATGAAAGCCAAACGCCCGGTTCAGACCGGAATAATCTGGAGTGCTAAGTTAGCTAAAAATATTAGTATTTGCAAATGTTTTTTACTTTTATCTCCTGTCCGGCAGATTCTCCCAAAGAAAAGTTGGACATGGGAACTTAGGCAGCGGTCAGACAGCATCACCTATCAATGGTTCCAAATCTATAGACACGAACTTCACAAATCTAATTCGTGTAATTCGTGTCTTTAAATTAGTAAAAATTAGTGCCAATTATTTAATAAACAGCAACTCGCGAAACTTAGGCAGCGGCCATAATGCGTCATCAACCAGTTGTTCCAGTTTGTCAACATGGTAGCGGATAGGCTGGAAAAATGTTTTTACTTTTTCATCG
>JANYAB010000428.1 GCA_025355225.1 Bacteroidota bacterium | reverse complement strand
AATGTGGCGCGGAAATATTCGTTTTACGCCAGCTATGCTTTTTGCCATTGGCCTGGTATCATTCTTTATTTCTGGTGGTTTAACCGGTATATTCCTGGGTAACTCTGCATTGGATATAAACCTGCACGATACTTATTTTGTAGTGGCGCACTTTCACCTTGTAATGGGGTCGGCCGCCATATTTGGTATGCTTGCGGGCGTTTATCATTGGTTCCCAAAACTTTTTGGCCGTTTGATGGACGAAAAATTAGGATACCTTCACTTTTGGATAACATTTATTTGCGCTTACTTAGTGTTCTTCCCGATGCACTTTATGGGCCTCGATGGTGTGCCGCGCCGTTATTATGCAATGACAGAGTTCCCTGCATTTAATCGCTGGCTATCTGTAAATACATTTATTACCTGGGCTGCGATAACAGCTGCGGTGGCGCAAGCGGCGTTCCTGTATAACTTTATTCACTCCATATTTTTTGGAAAGAAATCGCCTCAAAACCCATGGAATTCCAACACGCTTGAATGGACAGCGCCAATGAAACATATACATGGTAACTGGCCCGGCGAAATACCAACAGTTTACCGCTGGCCGTATGACTATAGCAAGCCAGGGCACGATACAGACTTTATTCCGCAAACAACTCCTTTTTCGGAAACTATGAGTTCCAATTTGCCGCATGATTTTGAGGACAACCCGGCCGGTCTCGAACAGTACAATGAATGGGCGAAGGCACAACGATCTGGTGAAGAAGTAAAATAAGATAATTATCGATCTGATCTTTTAGGGATTTTGTAAAGTAGAATCTGAAAATTTTAAGATTTGGGAATGTCTTGCATTTTCAAATTAACACATTCTCAAATTAAACAACTCCCTAAATTTTTAGAAAATTTAAATGAATATAGCAACGTCCCAAAACAGGTTTCAAAAAGTTAATCTTATTACAATTGTTCTGCTTTTTGTATTGATACTTGCCGGTGGGGTGGTGCGTAGTACAGGTTCGGGGATGGGTTGTCCGGACTGGCCAAAATGTTTCGGCCGGTATGTGCCGCCTGTAAATAACTCAGACTTACCAAAAGACTACAAGCAAAAATATGTTGCCGGGCGATTAGCCAAAAACCAAATATTTGCCAAAACGCTGGACTTGTTTGGATTTAGCGATTTTGCAACGCGATTGAGGCAAGACAAATCAATATTAGTTCCCGAAGAGTTTAATGCTGCCAGGACCTGGACCGAGTATGTTAACAGGCTGATCGGGGCCATTACCGGCTTGTTTTTAATCGCATCTGCGATATACGCTATTAGTTATTGGGATATTAAAAAGGAAATCGCCGTTTTGAGCATCGTAAATGTGCTGTTGGTGGGATTTCAGGCATGGCTGGGTTCGATAGTG
Source organism: Bacteroidota bacterium (assembly GCA_025355225.1). Lineage (GTDB taxonomy): Bacteria > Bacteroidota > Bacteroidia > Sphingobacteriales > Sphingobacteriaceae > Mucilaginibacter. The sequence continues at coordinate 6,604 of JANYAB010000428.1, read as the reverse complement.
GTATCTACCAATCTGGTAGCATGGATCGTTACTGTACATATGCTGCTTGCGCTGGCCATACTTGCATTAAGTATTTGGACTTTTCATCTCGCCAAAACAATCGGTGCACCGAGACTTAAAATAAAACCCATCATTTACATAGTTACTTTAATAGGCCTGGTGCTTATTACTATTCAGATAGTTTTTGGGACTGAGGTGAGGGAACGAATAGATGAAGTGTCTGTTAGATTAAGCGGATACCGCGATGGCTGGGTGAACAACGCGGGACAGATATTTTTCCAGCACAGAGATTTAGCCATATTGGTACTATTAACCAATCTTGTGCTTTATGCATTGATTCGCCGCAATTTTAGCAGGCACTCTATTCAGCAGCAGCTAATGAGCTTTACGTTTTTAGTGATTATGCTGCAAATAGTAACAGGCATCATACTATCTTATTTTTCATTGCCGCCATTTGCACAGGCGGTACACGTTGTTTTTTCGAGCTTCATATTTGGTGCTCAATTTTATTTGATGCTGAATTTATATCAGTCAGCTAGTGGTTCGGGGGTACGTAAATGAAGTGGAGTGATTTTTCGAAGCTGATTAAATTCAGGCTGACCTTCCTGGTAGTTTTTTCTGCTTCCGTGTCATTTCTGATCGGGAGTAAAGCAAATGCAGCAACGCATGGCCTCATCAACTGGAAACATTGGGGAATGCTCATTGTAGGAGGGTTTTTAGTAACGGCTGCAGCTAACTGCTTTAATGAGATCATTGAAAAAGACCTTGACCGGTTAATGAAAAGGACAAAGGACAGGCCAATACCAGCCGGTCATATGACAACTGGCCAGGCATTAATATTGGGCTTGTTTATGGCCTTAGCAGGCACTTACCTGTTGGGTCGCCTTAACCTGACTACAGGTCTTCTTTCAGTTTTTTCTATTTTATTATATGCTTTCGCTTATACACCTTTAAAACGTTTATCGCCCTTAGCAGTAGTTGTAGGCGCTATACCGGGGGCTTTGCCGCCATTCATCGGGTATGTAGCCGGTTATGGAACAATCGATCAGATCGCATTGATTTTATTCGGGATACAGTTTGTATGGCAGTTTCCGCATTTTTGGGCCATAGCGTGGGTTCTTGACGATGATTATAAACTGGCAGGCTTCAGATTATTGCCCACCGGCAAACGGGATTTGATCAGTGCAATAATTACTTTTGTATGCGCATTGGTGCTGGTACCTGTAAGTTTATTGCCGACTATATATGGCTACGGTGGTTATTGGGTGGGAGGCGCATCATTAGTATGCAGTTTGATATTTTTGTACCTTGCTTTGATGCTTTTGATCAGGCGGGATATCAAATCGGCCCAAAAACTAATGTTCGGTTCGTTTTTTTATTTGCCGGTTGTACAGTTGATGTTTTTGTTTGATTTTTTAGGAAAGTGATATGATGGCTCAGATACAGAAAGAAAAAGACAGGTTAGACCTGGCGCCGAAAAAGTTTAATATGTGGTTGTTTATATTCACCTCATTTATGCTTTTTGCGGCTTTTACAAGTGGTTTTATCGTTTATTCCGGTGGCAGGGGCCACGGCTTAAACGTGAAATTACCAAATGCATTTTTATACAGCACTTCGGTTATTATTATTAGCAGTGTTACCTTGTTTTTAGCGTCGAGAGCGGCCAAACGTTTGCAATTTGATAAGCAAAGGCTTTATTTATGGCTGACATTTGCTTTGGGAATAGCCTTTTTTATTATTCAGATATATGGCTGGTACATACTTGCCTATAAAATGAATATCTATTTTATTAATCCCAATGCTTCGCAGTCATTTATTTATGTGTTTACCGGAATACATTTATTGCACATTATTGCGGGTTTATTGGTGTTACTGAGTACTATTCGGGGCACTTATCGAAACATACCACAAGTGATGAATTTATATAAAATGGAAATGACCTCAATATTTTGGCATTTTCTCGATATTATATGGATTTATCTATATGTTTTTTTACTTTTGAATCAATATTAATTATCCAACAATCCAGTACAGATGAGTACAACAGTATCACAAATAGACGAAGTTAAAACAACACCCTGGGCTGGTGGACGATCGCCGTTTTCAGTCGAGTACGGTAAACTGATGATGTGGTTCTTCCTGCTTTCGGATGCATTCACATTTTCTACTTTATTGATCTCTTACGGCGCGTTGCGTTTCAGTTCAAGTGCATGGCCCGCACCAGACCTGGTATTCCAGTCTGTTCCGGGTATGATAGAACATGGCGCACCACTGGTATTTGTTGGTATGATGACCTTTATATTGATCATGAGCTCGGTTACCATGGTATTGGCTGTTGAGGCTGGCCATCGCAATGCAAAAAAGGAGGTGGTGTGGTGGATGATAGGTACCATTATCGGCGGTTTAATGTTTTTGGGTTGCCAGGCTTTGGAGTGGAACCATTTACATAGCGAAGGCTTTTGGTGGGGAAGTATTCCTGATCATACAGAGTTAGCTACTCTTTATAGGAGTGGAACAGCAGCCGCGCAGGCAACATACGGGCATCAATTTGCAAATTTATTTTTTACTATAACCGGTTTCCATGGTTTTCACGTATTTAGCGGAGTGATCATCAACATTATCATCACTATCAACGTTTTGGTTGGAACCTACGAAAAACGCGGCAGCTATTTAATGGTCGAAAAAGTAGGCCTTTACTGGCACTTTGTAGACCTGGTTTGGGTATTTGTATTTACTTTCTTTTATTTAGTTTAAAAATTTACGTATGTCATCAGAACCTATTCATACAGATATGGAGCATGCCGAAGAGCATGACACCATGACCAAAAAAAGGATTTGGAATGTTTTTTATATATTACTGGCTATTACCACCGTCGAGTTCATTATAGCGCTTTATTTAGTCCCAATTGGAATTGGCGGGTGGCACATGCTTTATAGCACCGCAAATCCGATATATATCGTTTTAACCCTGGCCAAAGCTTTTTTTATTGTGGGTTATTTTATGCACCTGAAATTCGAAAAGACTTCTCTGGTTTTTGCTATAATTGTTCCCGTTTTGTTTATAATCGGTTTGATCCTTGTGCTTACAAACGAAAGCCACCACTGGATCGATCTGAGGATGTAATGAATAGATCGAGCTTAATAAAAAAAATTGCGATCCTGGTACTGATATTGGCGGTACCAGGATTTTTATATTATTTACTAACCGTTAAAGGTAAAAACAGGTATCATCCTTTGCCTAAGTTCGGACCCAGGAGCCTCGCCAAAACCAGCCATAAAGTAAAAGGTAAAAACATACCGGATACTATATACCATACTTTAAGTGATTTTCAATTGCGTGACCAGGAGGGGAATCCGGTTTCGCTAAAAACATTTGATCACAGGATATTTGTCGCCAACTTTTTTTATACCCATTGCCCCGGTGTTTGCAATGATATGAATAGCAATGTTGATAGCCTGGTAAAAAACTACGGCAAAAACAAAATGGTTTATTTTGTTTCGATAACCGTGGACCCGGAACGGGATTCAACAAAAGCATTAAATACTTACGCCAAAAGGTTTGGACCATTGACCCCCAAATGGATGTTTTTAACTGGCGACACCGCTACAATATATCATCTTGCCAGGCAAGGTTTTTTAGTAAATGCACTTAAGATTGGGAAAGATGACTTTATCTACTCCGATAAGCTGATTTTAATTGATGAGCATAAAAGAATAAGGGGCTATTATTCCGGCGCATCATTGGCCGATGTGGTGCGGCTGAACGATGAGATCAAGGTGCTGATATCAGAAGAATTACGGGCAAGAGAACAGCCTTTATATTAATAACTATGACCGATAAATTTATATTTCGTTTTGTTGCCGCTATATCCGTATTTGTGTTTGTGGTGGTACTGGTTTTAAACAGGCATTTAATACCTGCCCCGTCTAATGTGCCTTCGTTTGTGCAATACTTGCCAAAGCTGAATGCCGTGCTGAATGGCACGTGTAGCATTTTATTGCTTGTTTCACTTTATTTTATAAAAAATGGGAACATCCCCATGCATAAACGGATCAATATTGTAACGTTTTGCTTGTCTTCGCTTTTCCTGGTGTCCTACATTGTTTTTCACTATTTAAAACCCGAAACCATTTTCGGCGACATGGATGGCGATGGCACCCTATCGGCAACCGAGGCTACGGCAATAGGCTCCGTGCGCACGGTATACCTGGTGATTTTAACCTCACACATTATATTAGCGGCAACAGTTTTGCCATTAATCTTGCTGAGTTTTTACCGTGGCTTACAAATGCAGGTAGAAAAACATAAGAAACTGGTAAGATGGGCGTTCCCTATATGGTTGTATGTTACAGTAACGGGAGTAATCGTTTACCTGATGATAGCTCCGTATTATCATTTTTAAATCCTGGCTGAAAATTTCGGATTAAAAATAATTTATAAGTATTTTTGTACATCATGAAGAGCATAAAAAAAGTATTGGTACTGATTGCTTTCGGCTTAATGATTTTCGGTGCCAGCGGCGTTAAGGCCCAGTGTGCGATGTGCACAACTGCTGTTGAATCGAACAATAAAAGCGGAGCCTCTACAACCAAAGGTCTGAATAGCGGGATCATTTATTTATTGGCCGCACCATACCTGGCTGTAGTGGCGGTAGGGTTAATATGGTACAAAAAGTATCGTCGTAAGAACGTCAATATTGACATTCCCCATGAGAAACTCAATTTGAATTAAAAATTCAGATCTGTTCAGGGTGCAATTCTATTTATTGATCTCCCTTTGGTATGACGAATAAATTTCGGATATACTTGATTTTTTTAAGAACAAAACTCCAGGGATATTAACAGCCTATTTTAAATAATGAAGATCAACCAGGAAACGCTTGATTTTTTAGAAAACCTTGCCGAAAATAATAACCGCGAATGGTTTCAGGCCAATAAACAACTTCATGATGTGGCCCGCCAAAATGTAATTGAATTTGCAGCAGAATTAATTAAGCAGTTACATCTTGTAGATCCGGAGGTTGACGCAGACCTTGATGCAAAAAAATGTGTATTGCGTATTTATCGCGATATACGCTTTAGAAAAGACAAAACGCCTTATAAAAATAATTTTGGTGTAAGTATACCTACTTCCGGATCAAAGCCCGGCGGGGTTGAATATTACTTTCACATTCAGCCTGGCAACTCGATGATAGCCGGGGGATATTGGATGCCGGGTACTGAACATTTAAAAGCTATACGGCAGGAAATTGACTATAATGCCCTCGATCTGAAAAATATTATCGATGACGCCGGCTTTCGGAAATTATTTGGCGATTTTAGAAAACAAGACCAATTGAAAACTGTTCCCCGTGAGTATAGTGCTGATAATGAAAATATTGAGTTGCTGAAATTGAAAAGTTTTATTGTTTCGCACCAGATAACGGACGCAGACCTGGTTAAACCCAATATTGTTGAATACCTTGCAGCAGTTTGCAGTAAAATATATCCGCTGAATGTTTTTTTAAGAAATGCCCTTGCCTGATAAAACCCTTAATTATGAAATTTAAATATTACCTATTAGCCGCTATGTTCGTTGCAACGCTGCATTCATGCGTGGTTCTTTCACCCAAAAAATACAAATCGTTAGTAGCAGAGCGGGACTCACTTTCAAACCGCACTACCAGTTTGGAGGCACAGCTTTCCAGCTTACAAGCTGATACCATGCACCTGCACCGTCAATTGGCAGAACTACAGGGCACTTATACCACACTGAGCAGTAATTATAACAAGCTGAACGATAATTATAGTAACAGTTCATCAAAAGTTAGTCAGCTATCAAGCGATCTGCAGAAAAGAGAAAAGCGCCTGCGCGAAGTAGAGGATGCGTTAAAGAAGCGTGATGCCGCGACCAACGCCTTAAGAGACAAACTGCAGCAGGCATTACTTGGTTTTCAGCAGAGCGGTTTAACAGTGGATATCAGGAATGGTAAAGTATACGTTTCCCTGGCTGATAAATTACTATTCCCATCAGGGAGTATCATAATTGATGAACATGGTAAACTGGCATTACAACAATTGGCAGAGGTGCTTAATAAGGAGCAGGACATCAATATAGCTGTAGAAGGGCACACGGATAATAAAAAAGTAAAAAACCTTGGTCAGATCAAGGATAACTGGGACCTGAGTGTGCTGCGGGCCACATCTGTATCGCGGTATTTGACCGAAGTGCAAAAGATAGATCCCCATAGGCTTACGGCTACCGGGAAAAGCGAGTATCAGCCTATTGACCCGGGAACTGCGCCAGATGCGCTTGCAAAGAACAGACGCATAGAAATTGTATTGTCGCCAAAATTGGATGAATTGTATAATTTGATAAAGCAATAAGCCGAAGGCTCCCTAAGGTTTAATGGGAAACTTTTAAGTAGCAAAGATCAGTTATGGAAACCTACGCCATTATTTCAGATGTTCATGGTAATTCATTAGCCCTTTTAGCTGTTTTAGAAGACATAAATGCGCGCGGAATAAGGAAGATCATCAACCTGGGGGATCACTTTTTTGGCGCGCTTGAGCCGGAAACTGTTGCAGGTATATTGCGCGAAAATGAAATGCTTTGTATAAGCGG
>JANYAB010000391.1 GCA_025355225.1 Bacteroidota bacterium | reverse complement strand
CATGTGGGTTCGGAAGGCCTCGGGCTGATGCGTATGGCATCTTCTTTGGGAGCTGCATTGACGATGGTAGTCATGGCCCGCTTTTCGCCACTTAATAAACCCTGGCGTAACCTGTTAATCGCCGTAACAGGTTTTGGCTTTTGTATAATCGGGTTCGGACTATCCCGCAGTTTCGTCCTCACGCTGTTGTTTTTGTTTGGGCAGGGTGCCTTTGACAGCATTAGTGTGGTCATACGCGGAACGTTGGTGCAGCTTTTAACACCCGATCACATGCGGGGACGTGTATCTGCCGTAAATTCCATGTTTATTGGCTCATCCAATGAGATCGGTGATTTTGAATCGGGTATTGCGGCAAAGTTATTAGGTACTGTCCCGGCTGTTCTTTTTGGGGGAGGGATGACCTTATTAATAGTGACCATAACTTATTTCAAGACAAAAAGCCTGTTGCCATTAGCTATAAGTGACATTCATACGGTTGAAACCGTAGATAGCGAAATTGTTGACACTGCTTAAAGTTCCTTTACACTTCTCCAAAACAGATAGGCGAGTGATCCCACGATAGGCACCACGATAATGATAACTATCCACAAGATTTTGGATCCCCCGTTAATATTCTTGCTCCTGATAACATTGATTAACGAATAAAGGCTAAGCGCCCCCCATAAAATGAGGCCGATTAAGCCAAGTGTCCCGCCAATTGCGGATGTTATCAGGTACATGATCTTATGTTCTAAAAATTAATAAGTGTCCTCGGTGACCTTTTCGCCGATCTGCTGCCGCCACATTGCATAATAAAGGCCCTTTTGCAGGATCAGCTCTATATGTTTGCCCGATTCAATGATATTTCCTTTTTCGAGAACATAAATCGTATCTGCATGCATAATGGTGGATAAACGGTGAGCTATTAAAATTGTTATATGATCTTTTAACACAGAAACGTCCCTGATAGTTTCTGTTATTTCTTCTTCCGTTATTGAATCGAGCGAGGAGGTGGCTTCATCAAACACGAGCAGGTCGGGCCTGCGCAATAAAGCGCGCGCTATGGATAGCCGTTGCTTTTCACCACCCGAAACTTTCACGCCGCCCTCACCAATTACAGTATCCAGACCGTTACTGGCCCTGGCCAACAGGCTCTGGCAAGCGGCCCTTTGCATTGCCTGCAAACACTCTTCATCAGTAGCATCGGGACGTACAAATAAAAGATTCTCGCGTATTGAACCCGAAAACAGCTGGGTATCCTGGGTTACAAATCCTACTTTCTCGCGCAGCTGATCAAGATCTATTTCCTTGCTTGGTACATTATTATACAATATATCACCACTGAGGGGCTGGTATAAACCAACCAGTAATTTAACCAGTGTCGTTTTGCCCGATCCTGAGGGGCCTACAAACGCTATCGTTTCGCCAGTAACCGTTTCAAAGCTGATATTATTTAATGCGTTACGATTAGCCGTTAAGTGTTTAAAGCTAACGTTGCTGAAGGTAAGCCTTTCCACATCTTCCAGTAAGAATGGTTTTTCCGGCTTTGGATCAATTGGGGTACTCAAAATGCTTTTGAAATTTCCAAGCGATACTTCTGCTTCTCTCCATGATTGTATCACATTTCCCAGCTCCTGCAAAGGGTTAAACAGGAAGAATGAATAGAATAAAAACATCAGGTAACTTCCGGGTGTTAAAGTTCCTTTAAAAATGAGGATCAGCAATAGTACAACCATGATGCTGCGTACCAGGTTAACTACCGTGCCCTGCACGAAGCTCATACTGCGAACAAACTTCACCTTTTTTAGTTCAAGGTCTAATATTTTATAGGTGGTTTTGTTTAAGCGTTCTATTTCCTGTTTTGCAAGTCCCAGGCTTTTTACAAGTTCAACATTTCTTAAGGATTCCGTAGTTGAGCCCGAAAGCGCGGTAGTTTGTGATACGATCTTTTTTTGTATTATCTTAATTTGCTTGCTTAAAACCATACTTACAAACATAATAACAGGCATTGCTCCCAAATAAACCAATGTAACCCGATAGTTTATATTAATGGAGAGCACCATGACGAATATCATACCTACCAGGCTGACAAAAAGCACACTGATGAATGAGGTAATAAATTTCTCGCAATCCAGGCGAACCTTTTGCAATATGCCCAAAGTTTCACCACTCCGCTGGTCCTCAAAAACCTGGTAAGGCAGTTCGAGTGAGTGTTTCAAGCCATCGGCATACATTCTTGCCCCTACCTTCAATACAATAATGTTGGTAAAATAATCCTGGAAATTTTTTGCTATGCGCGATACCATAGCTGCGCCGATAGCCAGTCCAACCAATAATAACGAGCCATGCAGCCTATATTCATAGGTATAAGCCTTATGATTAGCCGGAATGACATATTTATCAAAAATTTCCCTGGTGATATAGGGATCAATCAG
>JANYAB010000338.1 GCA_025355225.1 Bacteroidota bacterium | reverse complement strand
TTAAATAGCAGCGCCTGTCGGCTATGTTACCCAATTCAGCAGCGGCTACGGTGGCATAGTCTAAAGGCAATGCAAGCGGCTGTCCGTGAAAATTTCCGCCGCTGATTGTATCGTCAGCATCAAAAATAATAGGGTTATCCGTTACCGAATTTAATTCAGTTTCCGTCAGTTCTTTTAAATGCAGCCAGGCATTCCGCGAAGCGCCATGAACCTGCGGCATACAGCGTAACGAATAGGGATCCTGCACACGGTCGCAATTGGCATGTGCATTTAATATTTCAGAGTGGTTTAAAAGCGTAAACAGGCGGTGGGCTACCAGCTTATTACCTTTATATGGACGGATATTATGCACCCTCGGATCAAAGGGCCTTGCCGAACCCATCAGTCCCTCTAATGACATAGCGCCTATCAAGTCGGCCAATTGCAAGGCGTTATTTAAACGTTGTACCGCCTTTATCGCAAACGACAAAATAAACTGCGTACCATTGATCAAAGCCAAACCCTCTTTCGGGCCCAGTATGATTGGCTCAAGTTCGTATGCCTTTAGCATTTCGCCTGCAGGTATGGTTTTTCCTTTGTCTTCTACCTCGCCTAAACCGATCAGCGGTAAAAACAAATGTGCCAATGGCGCAAGATCGCCGGAAGCACCAACCGAACCCTTTTCGGGCACAATGGGTATAATATTGTTGTCGATATGCCAGATGATACGGTTAAGCGTTTCGGGAGCTACGCCCGAATAGCCCTGTGCCAATGCATGCACCTTGGTGATCAGCATTAGTTTGGCTATTTCTGTTGGAATAGGTTTACCAACGCCTACACTATGGCTTTTCAACAGGTTATATTGCAGCGTACAAGTATCCTTTTCAGGGATATGGGTGTTGCAAAGCGGCCCGAAGCCAGTATTAATGCCATAAACCGGTATCTCACGCTCGACTATTTTTCCAACTTCCAGCCACGAGGAGCGGATGTTTGCTTTAGCTGCCGCGCCGATCACACCCTTTACCTTGTCTGAAGCAATATCCAGGCATATCCCTATCGATAAATGGCCGGTGCCATAGTTAAAGGTTTTGTCCATGCGCTTCTGCTTTTAAGGTGGCTAACTTTTCGCCTATTTTATCTGACAGGTTTACGGACCTGAAGGTATTCTCGATAACTGATATCGCGGGTAACAAATGCCCGCACTCGGGATCTGCAGTCACTATGTCTTCCATAGTTAATCTCAACGCTTCCCATACCGGTAAAATTTGTTGTAATAAAACGCGACCTGTTTTGGTAAGCTGTACTAATTGCCTGCGGCCATCATCTGTGCAGGTGGTTGTTTTTAATAACTTTTTACTTTTAAGGTTAGTAACCAATTGGCTGGCAGCAGGGTGCGATACCCCGGTAGCCTCGCTCAGTTCTTTGATGGACAGAGAATCATTTTGAGATAGCAGGTAAAACACCGGGAACCAGCTGGCATCAAACTCAATGCCCGCCGCCTGGTAGGTTTTGTTTATTTCCGACAAAAAGGCCTCGCTCAGCCGCCGCAATCTGCTGCCAAAAACAAGGTAACCAAGACCCTCATAAAAATTCATTGCGCAATTTATATAAGTGCTTATATAATTGCAAATTTATTTTGTTTGAACTATGATTATCAGGATTTGTTGTTACACCTCAAAAACTTCCTTAACAACGGTAAAATAAGATGGCCCGGTAACAATCCGGGCAAAATCTTTATTGTTCAAAATCAGGGTGTAGCGGTTGTTTGAATATTTATGGATCTCTATTATTTTTTGTTTGTTAACGATATAGGATTTCTGCACCCTGATAAAATCATCCGATAATTTCTCTTCCAGCACGGCCAGCATGTGATCGCAAAAAAGTTTCTGCCCGTTCAGGGTGTGCACAAAGGTGTACTTATCGTAGGCTTCAAAATACACGATATCTGATAACTGAACCAATGTAAATTTAGTTCCTTTTTTTACCGATAATGTCTTGATCTCCCGGCGCGGCTTGAACCCGTTAAATAACGATTCAAAATTGTTCCAAAGCGGGTTCGCGGCATTGCCCGAAGTAAAATGCTGTAATTTGTTGAGCGCCTTTAAAAGCCTGTCCTCCTTCAAGGGTTTCAGCAGGTAGTCGACAGAAAGCGCGTCAAAAGCTTTTATAGCATATTCGTCATAAGCAGTGGTAAAAATAACAAAAGGCTTATAGTTCAATTCCTTAAGCACGTCAAACCCCAGCATATCGGGTAATTGAATATCCAGGAAGATCACGTCAGGCCGTATCTCATTGATCATAAGGATGGCCGCGTTCCCATTATCGGCTTCCCCGGCAACATGGATCAATGTATCATACTCTAATAAAAGCTCTTTCAATAAACGCCTTGCCGGGGGTTCATCC
>JANYAB010000324.1 GCA_025355225.1 Bacteroidota bacterium | reverse complement strand
GGTCGTTTGAAATTTTCAAGCAAAAGTATTTCCGTTCAGTCTCTTCAAAAAAACATTCCTGATGAAAGTGCGATTTTATCCTATCATATCGGTGATACAAGTATCATTTGTTTTATTATAACCAATAAAAAATTTGAGTTTTTCAACTCACCAATTGCTAATTTTTTTTCATCGCTTAAAGAGGTTTATAAGCGGGCTCAATACAGGGAGGGTAATAACAGCAAACAAATTCGTAGCCTCGCTCAATCATTTTATCAACAATTATTAAAACCGGCTGAAGGTTATCTTTCGGGCATAAAGGATCTGATGATTATTCCAGATGATGAGCTAAACTATTTACCTTTCGAAATACTGGTTAACAGCCAGGGTAAAAGCCTGTTGAGCCAATTCACAATCAGCTACAATTATTCATGTACAATACTGCAAAACAGCATTATAAATTCTCCCGCCACTACCAATAAGCTTGGCATGGCTCCATTTGATAAAAAGATTAAAGTTTTTGCAAACGCAATCAATGATTTCAGTCAGTTGCCTGCTTCAAAAGAAGAGGTCCAAACGTTGAATGGAACTACTTTATTTAATAAAGAAGCAACAAAACAACAATTTTTAAAATCTGCGCATTATTTTAATATCATTCATTTAGCAACCCATGCCTACGCAAATGATCAGGATCCTAATAAGTCTTATATTGCTTTTTATCCAGCTAATCCAGATTCCGCTATCAGCTACAAACTCTATCTTCCGGAGATTTATAATTTGAAACTGGATAAAACCCGTTTAGTAGTATTAAGCGCCTGCGAAAGTGGAGTTGGTGAGTTGGTTAAAGGGGAAGGGCTAATGAGTTTGTCAAGAGCCTTTTCCTATGCCGGATGCAATAATATCATCACTTCTATGTGGAAAGCAGATGACGCATCTACGGCTTATATTTCAAGCAAATTACACTTTTATCTGCAAAAGGGGTATAGTATAACCCGGGCACTTCAACAAGCAAAGCTTGATTACTTAAATGATGACCATATCTCTTCGGCAAAAAAGTTACCTGGCTATTGGGCGCACATGCGTTTAATAGGCAATTTTGAAGTTCATGCTGATAACCATTCCTGGTTAATTTATGTCTCAGTTGTTTTACTCTTATTTATTATAGTAATAACAAACCAAAGCCGCATCAAAAAGTTGATGCGGCTTTGGTTTTAATATAAAAGTTCGATTTACTTATCCATTACTTCCATTCCCATGCGATCCATCATTGCTATTGTCGCCGTTGTTTTTTTCTTCAAATTTAGAATCTCCGATATTTGATACATTTTGTAATATTTTGTTAAAGAGGTTTGCGTTGGAGGTGCTGCTAATAATTATCTTACCCGCTGTTTGAACAGCTGAATTAAGATCAGAAGCAGTAATTCCGGCAGAAATTTTATCTAAATGAAGTAAGAAAATAGTTTGGAGGCTTTGCGCGGCGCTGACAACTACATTCTGAGCCTCTGCTTTTATCTCCAAATTTGCATTCAGATCAAGCTCCACGGGTATAGCTACGCCCTGGGAGTTTGTAAAGCTTCCTGTTAATTTTAAAGGTAAGGCAGTGGTATCCGCCGATTGGGTTAAAACTAATTTAATCTCAATTTCTTTATAAGTGCCCGTATCAATTGTGGTAGTGACAAGCGATGGACTTAAGGCAAACAGGTCAACATTCATTAAATTTGATGTTTCGAACTCCCTTTCAACTCCGGCTCTTTTTGCTTCAAATTTGAACTTAGTAATGTTTGCAATACCTGCGGTCCATGTAATTTGGGGTACGGTTGTTAAAGAATTTACGGTTATTGTGTTAGTGGAGGCAGGCAAAATAGCGACCGAGTTAACAGTTTGAACTCCAAAAGCGACTTTAGATGCACTAACTGTGGTTGAAGGGGCTACCCCATTCTTTTTACATCCGTAAAAGCTTAATACTGCAATATAAAGAATTACGGGGTACTTGATTGATTTTTTTAAACTTTCCATGATTTTTTCGATTTGTTTATTATTAGTAAGCGCCGCGTGGAAAGATGTAACCGGTGTAATTGTTTTTTTTTTATTTTAATTGAAAAAAATAAA
>JANYAB010000310.1 GCA_025355225.1 Bacteroidota bacterium | reverse complement strand
CCTGTCTTTGGCCATTGCCTGCAGATAGGTTTTATAATCAAAAGCAGTATTGATAACAGCGCCGTAATGTTCACCCGATCCTACCAAGACAGTAGATTTTCCCTTGTAGAAAAAATAATGCGGGTTTTTAGGATCAAGCTTTAAAACATTGCCATTTTGGGCAAAGAGGGCATTGACAACAAATAGACAGAATAGTAAAGTGGCAGCAATTCTTTTCATAATGAGAGGATTATTTAAAAGTACAACAATTTCATAAAAAAAAGCCGCCCCAAAACTGGGACGGCCTCAATCAAACTAAACCAACAACTTATTATGAAAACAATCTTTGTGTTTTAAACTCTAAAACCTAAATTCTAAACTCTAAAACCTAATGAGTTTGCCTTTTGTCTTTCGGTCTTTGCAGACTTTCGGACTTTCCGACTTCAATTATTTGACAGCTATTTCTCTTGATTGAAATTTAGCTTCTTCTTTTTTTGCGACACCTAATTTTAAAACACCATCATTATATTGGGCGTCAATTTTACTTTGGTCAGCAGTTTCGGGCAAAGTAAATGATCTTACAAACGAGTTGTAGCTGTATTCGCGTTTGCTGTATTTTTTGCCTTCTTCAACATTCTCCGTTTTCTTTTCAGCAGAAACAGTCAATACGTTTTTGTCAAGGCTGATCTTAAAGTCTTCCTTCTTTAATCCGGGAGTAGCTAATTCGATGTTGAATTCATTTTCCGTTTCAGCGATATTAACAGCAGGCACTTTATTTACAAACCTGTCGTTAACAAATGAGTCGTTGATAATGGAATCAAATACATCGCTGAACCATGGATTTACCACATTTTTTTGTCCGTTGTTAAATTTTACTAATGTCATTTTTTATATCCTCCAGAGTTTTTGTTTTGTTAATTTATTTAACTTCGCCCAAGGTTGAACAACTGTTGTACCAACGGCTACAATTCAATATTTAAAGACAATATGTCTTGAAATAAAATTTTATACAGACAGACTGGCACAAAATGAGCGAAAACATAGCAGATTATAGATACAAGACTCCTATCCCCATTCGTTTTTCGGATATGGATGCCTATGGCCATGTGAACAATGCTGTTTATTTAACCTACTTTGAAATAGCACGATCCAACTACTGGAGCGAGATAGTTAACTGGGATTGGGACAAAACCGGGATAATTTTGGGCCGGTCTGAAATAAACTATTTAAAACCTATTACCCGGCACGATCAAATAGCCTGTTATGTGCGCACTACGCGTATAGGCAACAGCAGTTTCGATGTGATGCATATACTGGTCAAGCTGACGGACAATGGTGAAGAGATTTGCACCACCGGCAAAACCGTATGCATAAGTTATGACTACGGAGCTAACAAATCCGTACGCATACCGGTAAGTGAGCGTGAAAGAATGATTGAATACGACGAACCGCGCCTGATATTAAATACGAATTAGATGTGCAGATATGCGAATGTGCAAATGACAACAGATGGTCAAGTGTGCGGATTAAAGAAAATTAAATTACCTGCACATTTATAATTTGCACATCTGCACATCTATCATCTGCACATTTTAAAAGGCCTTTATTTCCGGCATATTTAAAAGCTTTTCATCCAGTTTGGCGATATTCTTTTTATGACCTAATATAAAGATCGCCGCTTGCATGCAGCCTTCTTTTTTGGTAACCAGCCTTCTTTGAAATTTAATCTTATGTTTAGTGATGATGTCTTCGAGCATCAGCAAGTCATCGAAATTAGTACTGTTAAACACCACAAATAATAGTTTTTCGTGATGTATTTTATCCAGGTAGTTTTCAAATAGCTGGAATAATATCAACACCAATAAGGTGAGTACAGTTGATATTATGGCCAACGTGTAGTTGCCTGATCCTATTGTCATACCAATTGCCGCGGATGTCCATATCACTGCAGCCGTTGTAAGCCCGTTAACCGAAATACTATCTTTAAATATCACTCCGGCCCCGATAAACCCGATACCGGTTACGATATTGATATTTACCCCCTGCCCTGCTCTTTGAGCGATCATGGTAAAAATGGTTGAACCAAGACAGATCAATATAATAGTACGAAATCCTGCGGTTTTGTTTTTATACTGGCGCTCAAAACCAAGCAGAGCGCCGCACAATACGGCTATCCCTATTTTTATAAGATCATGAGCACCTATGTTAAACTCCAGGGGCATGTTTTGAATTAGTGAGTTAGTGAATTATTAATTTGCAAGTCGGAAAGTACGAGAGTTCATGGCATTTAAATTTAGCGTTTAGGATTTAGAGGTTAATCCTATCCATCTCAAAAATCCTTAAATCGTGTCAAAATATCTTTCCCGGATTCAATATTCCATTCTTATCAAATATACTTTTAATTCCCCGCCACAATTCAAAATGGACGCTTGAATATTTTATTGGCATAAATTCCTTTTGCACCAGGCCAATGCCATGCTCGCCAGAAAGGGTACCTCCTAATGATACGGTTAGCTCAAATATTTCGCGTATCCCATCCTTTAATTTATTATTCCAATCCGCGTTGCTCATGGTGGCTTTAATAATGTTTACGTGCAGGTTTCCATCGCCGGCGTGGCCATAACATACCGATTCAAAACCATACCTGACGCCGATCTCTTTAATTCCTTTTATCAATTGCGGTAATTGAGCCCTCGGAACTACAGTATCTTCCTCTTTATAAACGGAATTTGATTTCACCGACACAGCCATCGTTCGTCTTAAACGCCATAAATCTTCTTTTTGAGCCGATGTATCCGCGAATAATACTTCCTGGCAATCAAACTGCTCTAAAACGGCATTAATTTTTTCACAGTCGGCAAATATTACGTCGGCGTTGGTGCCATCCACTTCAATCAATAAAAAGGCTTCAATTCCATCTTTGAGCTCAAAATTGATGGCATCATATTTTATTACCCACTCTACACCTTTTCGTTCCATAAATTCCAGCGCTGAAGGAACAATGCCCGCTTTAAAAATAGCCGATACAGCCATACAGGCCAACTCATTTGTGCTAAATGATGCAAGCATTAAAGCATCCTGGGTGGGCCGTGGTATAAGTTTTACGACGATTTTAGTGATAATCCCCAGCGTGCCCTCCGATCCTATCATCAACTGGGTTAAATTATAGCCCGAAGCGTATTTTAAAGTATTAGCCCCGGTCCATATAATTTCTCCGTTGGGTAAAACTACTTCCAGGTTAAGTATATATTCGCGTATGGTACCGTATTTCACCACCCTCGGGCCACCGGAGCCGTGCGAGACATTCCCGCCGATAAAGCAGCTGCCTTTACTGGCAGGATCGACCGGATAAAACAAGTTTTTGGCAGCAACTGCCTCCATAAACTCTTCGGTTATAACACCTGGTTCAACTGTAGCCTGTAAGTTTTCCCCATCAATATCTAAAATTTTGTTGAAACGCTCCATGGCCATCAACAAGCCGCCTTTAACAGGTAGCGCGCCGCCACTTAAACCTGTTCCGGCGCCCCTTGGGGTAACTGGTATCAGGTTTTCATCACAGAGCTTCATTAGATCAGATACTTCCTGCGGTGATTTGGGTTTGACGACTACTTCCGGATAATAATGGAGGTCCTCGGTTTCGTCATGACTGTATTTTTCCATGCTGGCATGCTGAGTAATTACAGCATCTTCGCCAACGATTAATTTTATAGCTGATAACAGATCTTCGGTAATCTTATTAAATTTCATTTCTAAGGTTTATTATATGCAATATTAACAGCGGAATAGGCTACTTTGCCTTTTAAAGGCGGATTTAATTTTTTAATAGTCACCTGTATTGTTTCAATATATGGATATTGCTTTTTTATTTCATCAATTATAGCCTGGGCAAGTGTTTCAATTAGTTTTCTGGGTTGCTGCATTTGCAAACAAACCATTGCATATAGCTTTTCATAGTTTATTGTATTAGTTAAATCATCCGAGTTCAATTCACTGGCTGGCGTAAATCCAACAGATAGATCAACCAAAAATTTGCTGCCCAGTAATTGTTCTTCAGGATAAAATCCGTGCCTTGCAAAAAATTCGGCTTCATGTAATATTACATTTATCATGTGTCAAAAATAGTTGATTAAGTTGTTTAATGGTTGATTAAGTTGGATTAAGTTAAGTGGTTGATTAAGTCAAAGAATTGATGTACCCCTACTGCTTCAACTTATTCCAATCCAATCAACTACTCACCAATCAACTAATCAACATAAAAAAACTATCTTTGCTTACCAATATAACCACATGGCTAAAACAGATCTTTTTGAGTCTCCTGACTATTTCCAAATAGACGAACTGCTTACCGATGAGCATAAATTAATACGTACTACTGTTAGAGATTGGGTTAAAAAAGAGTTAAGTCCGATCATTGAGGATTACGCGCAGAAAGCAGAATTCCCTAAGCAGCTAATCAAGGGTTTGGCCGAAATTGGTGCCTTTGGTCCGACCATCCCCGTTGAATATGGCGGAGCCGGACTTGACTACATGGCTTATGGCATTATCATGCAGGAAATTGAACGCGGAGATTCGGGGATCAGGTCAACGGCTTCTGTACAAGGATCATTGGTGATGTATCCGATTTATGCTTATGGCTCTGAAGAACAGCGCAAAAAATATTTACCAAAATTGGCTTCAGGCGAATTGATTGGCTGTTTCGGGCTTACTGAACCTGATCATGGCTCAAATCCAGGCGGGATGACAACCAATATTAAAGATGCAGGCGATCATTATCTGTTAAACGGGGCAAAAATGTGGATATCCAATTCGCCCTTTGCAGACATCGCCATTGTTTGGGCAAAGGATGAGGGGGGCAAAATACGCGGATTAATTGCCGAACGCGGCATGGAGGGCTTTAGCACGCCCGAAACTCACAATAAGTGGTCACTAAGGGCATCCGCTACCGGGGAACTGGTTTTCGACAATGTAAAAATCCCTAAGGAGAATCTGTTGCCCAATGTATCGGGCTTAAAAGGGCCGCTCGGCTGTTTAAACCAGGCGCGTTATGGCATTGCCTGGGGAGCTATAGGGGCAGCGATGGACTGCTATGACACCGCGTTAAGGTACGCAAAGCAGCGCGTGCAATTTGGAAGGCCGATAGCAGGTTTTCAACTACAGCAAAAGAAACTGGCCGAAATGATAACCGAAATCACAAAAGCGCAATTATTGGTATGGCGCCTCGGCACATTAAAGAATGAAAACAGAGCCACAGCCGCGCAAATATCTATGGGCAAGCGCAATAGCGTTGAAACTGCCATGAACGTAGCCCGGGAAGCCAGACAAATACTTGGTGGAATGGGGATAACAGGCGAGTATTCAATCATGAGGCACATGATGAACCTTGAGTCGGTAGTTACTTATGAAGGCACACATGACATTCACTTGTTAATAACCGGCATGGATATTACAGGTGAAGACGCGTTCAAATAAAAATCCCGGCATTTTATCTATCCACCTATAACATCGCAGTACCCATTTGCGTATAATGCCGCATTAATGAACTCTTTTTTGACGCATCTATCAGCTTGTACTGGTGATCTTTATAAAAAAATAACAAACAACCATAAACTATGGTTAGTCCTATTTTTGCCTTTTTTACTCTTCGCATGCAATAAAAAAAATACAGATTCCAGAGAGTACTCCGACGCTTTTGAGCCAGTTTTTGATCAAACATCTCATTTTTTTGATTTTAATCAGCCATTGCGGGGTATTAACTACCTTGATTCGGCATTTAAACGCATAAATGAGCCTAATATAAACGATGAATTCAGGTTTTATGGTTTTCACTATGTCTACAGTCAAAAAGTAAAGCACGATAATAAACAAGCGTTTTTATACGCTGATAGTATGCTTATAACTGCTCAAAAAAGCGTTACCAGGCATGAGTATGCCGCCAATTTTGCTGAAGCAAATTATGCCAAAGGCGATGCCTATTTTTATTTTAATCAATTTAACGATGCGTATCAATGCTATTTCCAGGGCTACCTGGTAGGTAAAAATTATTTAAATCACGTTTCGCTGGCCGATTATACTTACAGAATGGGTATGATCATGTATATGCAGGCTCATTACAAGCTTGCAGTAAATTATTTTAAAGAAAGCTATCGGCAGGCCATGTTAGGCAAGGATGATTTCTCTACATTCTATCGCAAACAGGAATTATTGAATAATATTGGGATAAGTTTTAAGCATAATAATGAAATTGACAGTGCATTAACTTATTTCGACAAGACGCTGAAATATATTAATGATAACGACCTTAAATTTAAGGCCAGGAGCAATATGCTTGAAATTGCACGGGCAGTGAATTATGATAATAAAGCGGAGGCGTTGATCGTAAAGGGACAGTATCCATTCGCAAATGAATTACTTAAAAAAAGTATCTCCATAAATTTAAAAAAGGGTGCGGACAATCATGATGCTGAATTGGCTGAAATAAACCTGGCGCAAATTTTTCTAATTACTCATAAAAATGACTCCCTGATAAATTTATTGAACAATCTTCGTATTCAATTAGATAGTGTAAAAAATGAGGATGCTGAAACTGACTGGAACAAGTTGATGGGGAGCTACTATCTTCAAAAAAATGATCTGGCAAAAGCACTGCATTATATCCAGAATTACCATTCACTGAAAGATTCAACTATCAAGGGATTAATTTCGCTAAAGGAGAGTAATGTAAAACAGGAACTTTCCAATTTTGAAAAACAGTATCAAATCGAGAACCTCAGCAACAACAATAAATTACAGCGCTTTTATTTAAATACAGCTATTATTTGCGCCTTAATGCTGGTTGTTATTATATTTCTGATATGGCGTAATTGGAATAATTCAAAGCTTGATGTTGTGACAGAAAAAATGCTTAATGAGGAAATTGTTCAGCAAAAGATAAATTTGGAGAAAGCACTGATAGAACTTAAAAATAGCAGTCGGGAAAAAGATCGTATTTTACGCACAGTAGCACATGATTTGCGTAATCCGCTGGGAGGTATTGCTTCTTTAACTAATATTATGGCTGAAGAAACTGAGGATAGTGATTTGAAATACCAGCTAAAGATGATAAAAGACACGTCAATAGATACACTTGAACTCATCAATGAAATATTGGAAGCTACGAACAATACTTCAACAGAACTGCACAAACAATTGGTTGATATTAATTCGTTGCTAAATAACAGCGTTGAGCTATTACGTTTTAAAGCTGCTGAAAAACATCAGCGTATCCTATTGGATGGACTTGACTCACACGAGCAGCTTTATATTAATCGCGAAATGATATGGCGCGTTATTAGTAACTTGATAAGTAATGCTATAAAATTCAGTCCGGTGGGCGAAAGCATCCGGGTAAAATCAATTCACAAGGATAACCATATTCAAATTTCAATAAACGACCATGGTATCGGCATACCAGCGGAGGTGAAAGACAAGGTTTTTAATATGTTTACTGATGCTAAGCGACCAGGAACAATAGGTGAAAAGTCGTTTGGTTTGGGTCTTTCGATTTGTAAACAGATCATCGAAAAACACAATGGAAAAATATGGTTTGAGAGTGATCCGAAAAAAGGCACAACATTTTATATAAAATTATCTAAACCCAAGAAAACAGAATTGTTGTTACTTAACCCGAAACCAGAGCTGACTACACAATCAGTCGATAAGTAATTACGGTTTCAGAAAACTCGCATACCAATAACCCGACGATTTAACAATTCGCTTTTGTGTTTCAAAGTCGACATATATTAATCCAAAACGCGGGTGATATCCCTCGGCCCATTCAAAATTATCGGTCAGGGTCCACACAAAATAACCGTTAACTTTACATCCCTCCTGTTTGGCTTTTAATACTTGCTGTAAATGCAACTGCAGGTATTCAGTGCGTTTAGGGTCATTAACTTTACCATCAGCCACTTCATCAGGGTACGCAGCGCCATTTTCAGTAATAATTATCTTTTTTATCTGCGGATAGGCATCGAATTTTTTCAATATATGATAAATAGCAGGCG
>JANYAB010000715.1 GCA_025355225.1 Bacteroidota bacterium | reverse complement strand
TCAAAAGGCAATGCGGCGTCCGGTTTATACAATCTTAACTGTAGTTCGGCTTTCCACATTTCTGTTAATGTCGCCTTTAATTGGGCTTTAACCGTAGGATCAAAAAACTGGGCATCTTCGGCGTTGTCATGTTTATCGGTGTATTCATCCAATATCTTGGCCCCATTACCAAAATCCTTTGGGTCTGCAAGTTTATCATTTTCCGAACCCGGAGCGCCAATAGCTGATTCCGATTCCTCACCCAAAAACTTGCCATAGCGCAGCCTTAACAATTTCTGATCCATCCCCAGGTCGTTGCTCCTGTTGTTGAAAGTCTCCTTGCTTATGCTGTCGCGGTCCTGCAATAATTTTTGTGAATCTAAAATGATCTGCCGTTCACTTCTGAAATATTCGGGTTTTACATTAACGCCTGATAAAATTCCGTCCATGCTCAACAGTTGTGCGGTATCCTGTATTGCCACAATATAAACATCCGTGCGACTTTGCTGATTATGGTTGTCCTGTGCCTGGACATAAAAATACAATTCGTCGCCGGGACCCATTCCGAGGACGGAAAGGCTGATCAGTTTTTGAAGATCGTAGTGCCGGTTGTGGCCTTTAAATGGGACCGTAAAATCGATCTTCTGCTCCTTAAATTTCACGGCCTCGCCGCTGCCTTTGGCCACAGTGGCATAAATAAATGCGTTGTTTATCCCATAATCATCATCTATCGAAACTCTGACGTTTACTTCCGATTATTCACCTGCGTCGATATGGGTATACTGTGTTGGCGTTTTGATATGAATAACCGGGGGATTATCCTTGATTACCTGCACCTGGTATAGATCAGACAATTTACCATCGATATTTACCTGGTAAAAGCCTGGCTTGTCCACCCTCTTCTCCAAATAATAACCGGCATAGCCACCCTTGTTTTTAAGGACGAGCGTTTCGCCATAGTTAAATAATAAAGAAACTTGTTTAACAGCAGTGTTTAACTTCAGCTTCCATGTAATAATGCTGCCTTCCTCCGCATCCAGCGCAAATTTATCCTGCTCTCTTTTTGGTTTGCCGGTATAAGCCGGAGGTATAACACTAATTTTAACCGATTCAATTTGGGGTAATATTTTTTCAGAGATAGTGTTTCTTGAACCCGGAACAAATGTTTTAAAAAAATCATAGTTTTTGCTGTGCCATGCATCGTGCATCTTTGCAATTTGTAATCCGAACACAGGTACTATTAAGAAAAATAAAATACTAAGCTTAAGACGTTGCATAAACTGTTTCTGCGTTGCCGGAACGGATTCCAATACGGTTACAACCTTTACTAACTGCAGCTTTTCGAGCAGGTTCAACTCATTGGGTTGCTTCAGCACAAGTTCACAGCTCTCCTCGAGTTCGGGGTATTTAAAATTGAGAAAAGAAGTTATTGTTTTCTTATCTACTTCCCATGATCTTCTGATGGCCGCGATGCATCCAAAAATTACGATGAAAAATAGCAACGACCACCATACCGACCAGGAAAAAAGAGCATACAGAGTGCAACCCGCCAACGCAGCAGATCCGGCGGCAAACAGCGAATCGGCTGCTAACTCGTAACTTATACAGCGGTAGCGCAATAAGTCTATTTTATGTATCCCTCCCTGTTCAGCCATTTTGAATCGTCGGTCTGCGAACCGTTCGTGTTGATTTTTTGTGGGCCATCCATCGTTCTATCAAAAACAACAGCGCCAATAAGAGCCAGCAATAATGTGTGAGATCATCACTTTCGGTTATTTTATTATTTAACTGATGAGCCTCCTTGCTCATTGCGGGCAACACTTGTTTAGCATCTATCTCGCGGCGGCCGTATTTTTCGTCCTGATTTGATGAAGTATTGGTAATCAATCTTAACAGCAGCTTCGGGAAATCATTACTCCAAACCAGATCGTTCCATAAAGGATCAAAATGGCTGTAGAAATGATAAATATTAGTTTGCTGTTGCTTTTCGAAACTTAATACCGGATTGCCAAATCCATCGCTCCAAAGCGTTTGACGGCTGTTATCATTTGGAATAATTAACCGGTACAGCCCAATTTTCTGAGGCGATAATGACTCGTCACCCTGATTTATCCACGAATTACCTTCCTTGACTTTACCCGTTTCATAGGTAAACAGATTATCACTGTTTTGAGCCAATAGTTTGTCCGTCGGTTTTTGAGATAACCAAAATATCCAGTTTTGATGTGCAGGAATCTGGCTGGCATCATCATATTGTTTAATGATGGCTTTGTGCCGGGTGAACTGGACTATCGATGTCAAAGCAGCTTTTAAATAATTAAGATCAGTAGTGCTTTTCTCACTATAAATAGCAAAATGGAAGGTCGAGGTATCAACTGCAACCGGTTTTCCAACATTTTTTAGGCTGACAACCAATCGGCTACTATCGGTACTAACCGTGAATTGTGAATTGTGTTTTTCAGTCGATTGTATGGTGTAGTTAGTGAAAGAAGTTCCTGTTGGCCTGCTGCTACCTTCAACTATTTCAATTTCGTTTTTATTTGTGAGCCAAGCCTGTTCGATCCAGGTACTGATTGAATCGGCTGTAGTGAAAGTTCGCCAGTGCAGATTTAGTGATACCTGCGGCTTTGAACCTGTAAAATGAGTGAGGCCGCTTGGGGTAAACAAGTATACCGGCAATGACGGGGGAACCTGTGCATCTAACTGTTGGATCAAACTCCAGTAAGATGAAGTTTTTGTTTTTTGTTCAGTTGTTTTAAAATCTTTGTTTGAAGCCAAAACTCCGGTAAGTTCAGCTTTATCAAAACCCTTGTTAAAGTAATGAAACTCAAATCCGGCTTTTGAAAGAGAGTCGATCTGAGGTTTAAATTTCTGATAGCTTTCCTTAATATTTTCTTTGGGTATCAGCAGCCATCCCTTTATTGTTGCCGGATTAATATGCCTTTGCAAAAACGGCATTGCCAAAACAAAAACCAGTACCGCTAGTAGAAGGCATCGAAGCAGCAACAATAACAGGTCATTCAATTTAATGCTCCTGCTACTTTTTCGGGCGGAAGCATTGATCAGCATTATACTGCCGACCCTAAGCGTTTTGCCCCGCCGGGTATTCCATAGGTGTATTGCCACCGGAATGCTTAAGGCTGCCAGTGCAAATAACCATATGGGATTGAGTAATATCATTTGGCCTCACCTAAATCCTCTCCAAAGGAGAGGACTTTAAAACTGCTATTATTTTAAATTATTAACATACTTTCAAACAAGGGGGCATCCACTTACCCTCTCCTTTGGTGGTTGATTGGTGTTAGGTTTCTTTGTACCAAAAAATCCCTTAAAGCTTCGTCAAGTGGCTGGTTGGTGCTGATCATCCTGTAAAATATCCGTTTTCCTAATAATTCCATCCGGATGGCTGACATGTGTTTTGTCAGTACTTCCTGGTATTGCTTATCAGCCTGTTGCGGATCAATAGTGATGGTTTCGCCAGTTTCCAGGTCTTCCAATGCACCATATCCTTTGAAATCAAAATCGAGTTCATTTTGTCCCATTAAATGAAACACGATAATTTCATGTCTTAAGGCCGCAAGGGAATCTAATAAATGACTGATCTCGTTGCCGGACTGGTACATATCCGTTATAAAAATCAACAGTTCCTTACGTCCTGATCCTGCGAATATCTCCTTGTAATGGATTGGCTGCGTAAATTTGCCTCCAGGTTCAATTCTATCCAACTGATAAAACAAGCGCTGCAAGTGTTGGGGATCAGGTTTTGATGCCATTGAAAATAACCCGCCATTGGCAAGAGTGTACAGGCCTACCGAATCTCCTTGCAAGTTAGCGAGGTAAGCCAGCGAGGCCGCCAAAAAACGTGCGTAATCTATCTTTTTTATCCCGTTGTCATCATGGTTCATGGATGCGCTGGCATCGATCAGAAATCTGATAGATATGCTGGTTTCTACTTCCGATTCGCGGATATAATAACGATCAGAACGGGCATACATTTTCCAGTCGAGCCAGCGCAAATCGTCTCCGGGTTGATAACTACGGTACTGGCTGAACTCCAATCCCGGCCCCTTTACCGTACTTTTATTCAGCCCGTTCATAAAGCCATCAACAACCGTTTTTGCCAGCAATGGCAAATCTTTAATGGTCATCAATACTTTAGGATCGAGCTGCATCTTTGATTTCGGATTTCGGAATTTCGATTTCGGATTTATTTATTTTGTAATTAAGATATAACAAGGCAATTGCGGACTCTGTTTGAAGTACGATTTTGGATTTATAGATGATAGGATTATTTACCCTGTATCATGGAAATCCTTAAATCCTAAAAATCATGGTTCAGACAATTGGGCCTGGCCGTTCAATCACCCGTATCAATTCCTCTGTTACCATATCCGATGAAATATTTTCGGCCTCGGCTTTAAAGTTAAGCAATATCCTGTGTCTTAACACAGGCGCCGCCATCGTATGCAGGTCTTCCATCGTTACCGAATACCTGCTCTTTAACAAAGCTCTGGCTTTGGCGGTCAATATTAATGCCTGACCTGCCCGCGGCCCTGCGCCCCAGCGTACCCATTCTTTTATATAATCCACATCGGTTGTCTCTGGTCGTGTTGCGCGTATTAGTTGGCTTACATACTGCACCAGGTCGTCATTGATATTCACCTGCCTTACCAGCGACTGGGTCTGCAAAATCTCCTCTGATGAGATCACTGCTTTAATAGTTGTTTTTTTGATGCCGGTAGTGCGGTTTAATATTTCAAATTCCTCTT
>JANYAB010000264.1 GCA_025355225.1 Bacteroidota bacterium | reverse complement strand
TTAACATGCTGAATAGCATCGATCTCGTTGGTACAGGCAAAATGGGTGACCCCCGATTTAGTGGCGTGAGTAGTCGCGCCACCCAGCTCTTCGGAAGTAACTATCTCGTGAGTAACTGTTTTAACAACATTTGGACCCGTTACAAACATGTAAGAGGTATTTTCAACCATCAATATAAAATCTGTTATGGCCGGCGAATAAACCGCACCGCCTGCGCAAGGGCCCATAATGGCCGATATCTGCGGCACAACACCCGAAGCCATCGTATTGCGGTAAAATATATCGGCATAGCCGCCCAGCGAAACCACGCCTTCCTGGATGCGTGCACCGCCCGAGTCATTCAACCCGACAACAGGTGCACCGTTTTTCATGGCCAGGTCCATTATCTTACATATCTTCTCCGCATGTGTTTCTGAGAGCGATCCTCCAAAAACGGTAAAATCCTGCGAGAAAACATATACCAGCCTGCCATTTATCGTTCCATAACCTGTCACTACCCCATCGCCGGGATACTTCTCATTTTCCATACCGAAATCGATGGACCGGTGCGCTACCAACATCCCGATCTCCTGGAATGAGCCTTCATCCATTAAAAAATGCAGCCGTTCACGTGCTGTAAGTTTTCCTTTTTTATGCTGACTTTCAATTCTCGCATGGCCGCCGCCCAAAAGGCCTTGTTCGCGTTTATGGTGTAATGCTTTAAGTTTTTTATTCACAACCCAGGTTTATAGTGCAATTTGCTAAAAATAATAATAATCAGGCTAAAAGCTTCAATATATGCTATTGCAGAGAATCTATAAAACATATTGATGCTAAATAACGCGATATATCCATTATTTGTTAATTTTAACCCCAAGCAGCAACGATAAATATTTATAAGATCACAACCCATGTGCGCCAAAAAGAAAAAGCATACACACGATAACAGTCATATTACCTATCAAAGCCTGCTGGAAGGAAATAAGAAGTTCATTAAGAACCATTTAAAAATCGACCCAGAATACTTTGAAAAACTGGCCAGCGGGCAAAATCCGCCAGTTTTGTGGATTGGCTGCGCCGATAGCCGCGTTCCTGCTAACCAGATAACCAATACCGCGCCAGGGGAGATATTTGTACATCGTAACATTGCCAACATGGTGATACATACCGATATGAGCATGCTTTCGGTGCTCGATTATGCTGTGAATGTATTACAGGTGAGACACGTAATTGTGACCGGTCACTATGGTTGCGGAGGGGTCATTGCTGCCATTAGCAATAAGGAATTTGGGCTGATAGATAACTGGCTGCGCCATATAAAAGACATCTACCGAGTGCATGCCGATGAACTCGACAATATTAAGGATGAGAACCAACGCTGCGATCGGTTGGTTGAGCTAAATGTAATAGAGAATGCCTACAACCTCTGCAAAACATCCATTGTGCAAAATGCCTGGAAGAATGGACAATTGCTGAGCGTTCATGGCTGGGTTTACAGCATCCGCACCGGAATCATCACAGACATGAAAGTAAGCACCAGCAATAACGACAAGTTGGATGATGTGTTTAAGTTTAAGTAAGCCTCCTCTAAATCTCCCCCAGTAGGGGAGATTTAGAATGAAAGGTATTTTAAAAGCCCTCCCTTCCGGGGGGGGTGGGGGCTTACACCTCCTTACTCAAAAACGGATACCTGTAATCCTTTGGCGGATCAAAAGTCTCCTTGATGGTGCGCGGCGACACCCAGCGTAACAGATTGATCATCGAGCCTGCTTTATCATTAGTACCCGAACCCCTGGCACCGCCAAATGGCTGCTGGCCCACTACCGCTCCTGTTGGTTTATCGTTAATGTAAAAGTTACCGGCTGCATTGCGTAAGCGATGGGTAGCTTCAGCAATGGCATAGCGATCCTGGGATATGATGGCACCTGTTAAAGCGTAGATCGATGTTTTGTCTACTATGTCTATCACTTTGTCAAAGTCCTTGTCATCATATACATAAACCGTGAGTACCGGGCCGAAAAGCTCCTCGCACATAGTTACATAATAAGGATCATCCACACGCAAAACGGTAGGCTCTATGAACCAGCCCTGGCTCTTATCGTACTTGCCGCCAGCCACAATTTCTACCGTTTTATCTCCTTTAGCCACATCAATATATTTCGCCAGTTTATCAAACGATTTCTCGTCGATAACGGCATTGATGAAGTTTTCGAAATCTTCAACTGGCCCCATTTTAAAACCGGTGATATCGCGCTGCATTTTTCCCTTAACCGCCGGCCAAAGCGATTTCGGGATATAAGCCCTTGAAGCAGCCGAGCATTTCTGTCCCTGGTATTCAAACGAGCCACGTATTAAAGCCGTATTCACCACATCATTATCAGCGCTGGGATGTACCAGCACAAAGTCCTTGCCACCCGTCTCCCCTACAATACGTGGATAAGTTTTGTATTTATGAATGTTGTTCCCTATTGTTTTCCATATATTTTGAAAAACCCCGGTGGAACCTGTAAAGTGAATACCTGCAAAATCAGGATGATTAAATATCACTTCACCGGCAGTAGGGCCATCAACGTATACGAGGTTAATTACGCCGCCAGGCAGTCCCGCTTCGCGGAAAACCTGCATGATCACATTGGCAGCAAATATTTGTGTATTTGCAGGTTTCCAAACCACTACGTTCCCCATCATTGCAGCGGAGGATGGCAGGTTACCGGCTATAGCGCTAAAATTGAACGGAGTTAATGCAAACACAAAACCCTCTAACGGGCGCTGCTCTAAGCGATTCCAAACACCTTTGCCGGATATGGGTGGTTGCTGCTGGTAGATCTGTGTCATGTATAATACATTGAATCGCAAAAAGTCGATCAACTCACAAGCCGAATCAATTTCAGCCTGGTAGGCGTTTTTTGACTGCCCCAGCATTGTTGCCGCATTTACTTTTGCACGATACGGTCCGGCTAACAAGTCGGCGGCTTTCAGGAAGATTGCAGCACGCTGTTCCCAGGCCAGGTCTTCCCAGTCGGCTTTGGCCGCCAGGGCCGCATCAATGGCCGAGGCAACATGACCGGCATTGCCTTCGTGGTAAGTAGCCAATAAATGTTTATGATCGTGCGGCGGGTGAAGTTCGGCAGTTTTGCCCGAACGGACTTCCTTGCCGCCAATGTACATCGGTATATCAATTGCTGTTGAGCGTGCTTCGTCCAAAGCCGCTTTAAGTGCTGCCCGCTCCACACTGCGCGGGCCGTAATTTAAAACCGGCTCGTTTTGCGGTTGCGGAACATTAAAAAATCCTTTAAGCATAGGTGTTTATTATTGAGAGTGCAAAGATAAGGTTAATGTGCAGATATGCAGATGTGCGGATGTGCAAATTACGGGTTGGTGACAATTTTTTGATGCAGATATTTTTGATATTTAGCCCACCGCGTTGTAGAATTTTACCCGCAATTTTAAGTTTGCCCTGAAAATATCGGGTTGAAAAACTTTCCTCTTCTATCGCTTAAGGTTTACAGTTCTTAAATAATATGCCCCGGGATTTACGGCAAATGGAGTAAAAATAGTGACACTATTTGTTGTAAGTGATTTGATCTTGCTGGTTTCGGGAACTCCATTAAAAGTAATACCGAAACTATTGATGACAATTGTACTGTCAGACACTACATGGTAGGCAGAAGTATCCAACCTTGCCCCTTCTTTGATATAAAGTTTATTATCTGCCCTGAAATCAAAATAATCTGCAGTTGTGCCGATGTAATTTTTTACGGTTACATAAGGCCCGACGCCTGAGGCAAGCGAATCATTTTTGATTTCCCATTTCCCCAAAATTTGGGTCTTTTCAACACCGGTTGTTTTGGTGCATGAAAATAGCCCTGCAATTAAAAACAGCATAAGAGCAGATTGGGTCAACGTTTTCATTTGAGCGGTTTTATACAATTACGTCAAACTTTTTTAAAATGATACAAAATATTGCAGGTAAAAAAATAACTTTATGAGGTTGATCGTTAGAATTACGACTGACGATCCTGTCGCAAAGCAACCCTAAGAATGTCGTTTTCACCTGTCACAACTCCCCGATTTACACCCTATGTTTGTATTGTAAATCAATTAACAGAATTATATACCTTCAAATAAACAAACACTATGAATGCAACAGATCAAGCAACAATTACGGTAGAAGCTACTGTAAACGCCCCTGTTCAGAAAGTTTGGGACACTTGGGCAAATCCTGAACACATCACCAAATGGTGTAATGCTTCTGACGACTGGCATACGCCACATGCAGAAAACGACCTTCGTACTGGAGGAAAATTTTCTTCTCGAATGGAAGCTAAAGACGGTAGCTTTGGCTTTGACTTTTGGGGGACATATGACGAAGTAAAACATAATGAGTTGATTGACTATACCATGGGAGACGGCAGAAAAGTAAAAATTATTTTTTCGAGTGATGGCAGCACCACTAAAATAACCGAAACTTTTGAACCCGAAACAACAAATCCAATCGAAATGCAAAAAGGCGGCTGGCAGGCTATTCTTGATAATTTCAAGAAATATACTGAAGGGCTAATAGGGTGATGTCAGAGGTCGGGGATTATCAATCCCCCTTCTTATCCTTCCCGATGACAAAGACGTCTTCATTGTCTTTCTTCATCAGGTACTTTTCTCGGG
>JANYAB010000709.1 GCA_025355225.1 Bacteroidota bacterium | reverse complement strand
CGAAAAAATAGGCTTCTGTTTTTGCTAATACAGGTTTTGCTTTTAGATGGATATACGATTGTGCTTTGATCACAGCCCTAAAAAAACGTTCAAAACTGATCGGTTTTAATAAATAGTCGAGTACATTTAGCTCATAGCCCTCTATTGCGTATTCGGGGAAAGCGGTTGTAAAAATAACCAGCGGAGGATCGGCTAAATTTCTTAAAAAATCGACCCCGGATATTTTAGGCATTTGAATATCTAAAAAAACGAGATCAATCTGATTGTTTTCAAGCGCTGAACTTGCTTCTATCGCATTTTTGCAGGCAGCCACTGCATGCAGAAATTCTACCTGCTCAATATATTCGAGTATACCGTTTCGGGCGATCGGCTCGTCGTCTACAACTAAACAATTAATCATTGTACTGCAGTTTTAGTGTGGTGTGAAAAATGTCCCCTTCTTTATTTATGTTTAACTCATATTTTTCGTAGTAGAGTAATTCCAGTCTTCTTTTTAAGTTTTGTATCCCCAAACCTCCTGTTTGCAATAGGTGTGTCTGAACATGCGACTGGTCATAAGTATTTGTAGCTTCCATCAGCAGCACGTTCCTGTCTTGTTTTTTGATGGTGATATGTATTTTGTTTCTACCTGGTTCCTTGAAATTAGAAACGTGCTTGAAGGCATTTTCTACAATAGGTAGTATCAATAAAGGTGCTATCAAAAAGTCGCCCATTTCCTGGTCAATCATCAGGCGTATATCAGAATCCTCTTCCATGCGCAGGGTTTGAATAGCCACATAATTTTTTATATAATGCAATTCTTTCTGTATCTGTATTTTATCGGTATTGCACTCGTAGAGTTGATATCGCAGCATTTCTGAAAATTTTTCGACTGAAAGCCTTGCGTCAGTATTTGTTTTCTCTATCTGAAAGTAAATGGTGTTCATTACATTGAACAAAAAATGCGGATTGATTTGCGAACGGAGAAAAGAAAGCTCGGTGCTTATTTTTTCCTTTTCTACTTCAACCAATCTTTTTTCCATCCTAAACCGGTCCGAAAGTATTTTCAATGAACTTGCGCCAAAAGAAGCAAGTACAGTATCCCATATAAATAAGTTTACATATGGGCCTAATGTCTTCCATTCAGGTATTATGTTTTTAGCATGGGTGGTTAAATGATCTACAATTCGTGTAATAAACAAGGTAGTTAAACCCATAGTAATTATTAAAACAATGAAGGAAATGATAAAGGCGACAAATTTTCTTTTATATAGTAATCGCGGGACTAATACATAAGCCGAAAAATAGAAAGGAATAGTTAGTAGAGCGCTTACAGTTAGAACGTTGGCCACCTGTGAAAATAAACTTGTGGCTGGGTTATAATAAGTAATAAAAGAAAAGGTCATCACCAAACCCCACATTATAATATGCAGGATTTTGTACTTTATTAACCATTTTTTTAAGTCCATGCGCATCTAAGTTAGCGGCGGTTCAATTTACAATCATTATCCGAGGTAGCAATTTCATTACGTCAAGTATTTGAGCCTGTTTGTCAAGTATTTACAATCGGTTATATAATGTTAAAAAAAGGGTCAACCGATAACATTAATTTAGAAAATGAATTGAAAACTATTTAAAAATAGTGAATTAATTATTTATCAAACTGTTGTAAACAAATATTAACAAACCAAAATCATGAAAAAATTACTTTTACTTTCTGCATTAGTTTGTGCCGGTTTTATAGCAAATGCACAATCAACAACTTACAAGGCGTTTAAGGTTGATATCGACTTTGGTTATGCGATACCATCCGCCGGCAATGGTACCGGTACAAAGGCAGGCGCTACCTTTACTATTGAGCCGCATTATCGTTTATCTGATAACCTGGCTGTCGGCTTCAGATTTGAAGGCGCCGGCCTGGGCTATGAAGAAGATAATGGCAATGGTGGAACAAAAGTGAAGGTATCTATTTTAAGTTCGTATTGCCCAACGCTGGAATACTACTTTGCCAAAGGCGGCTTTAGGCCATTTGGCGGTGTAGGTGCCGGTATTTTTTCGCAGCAATCTGTAGCTAAATCCAATTCGGGCAATGGAGCAACCCTTGTTCCCGGCGCTTCGAATTTTGGCGTTTTTCCAAGGCTTGGTTTCGAAGCCGGCCATCTAAGGGTTTCAGCAACTTATGACATCGCTGGCAACAACTCCAATTATGTTGCCTTTACACTTGGATTCTTTTTTGGAGGTGGTAAAAAATAACATCAAAAAAGATCTGAATAACCTTTCAATTAGTTCGAAGCTATTTAAGAGTCAAAAATCCATTTTTGACTCTTAAATAGCTATTAATCAACAAAAAGATGAAAAACCCAAACAATTTTATTGAGCTTGACCTACTTATATTGTTCGGCGATATCCTTTATTGTTATCAGAAATTTGTTACTAAGCCACAAACAATATCTTTAGCGATTAAATATTGGAATGCGTGGTTCCAACATACCACTATGGTCAATTTGCGCGTTATCTACACCTAAAGAATTAATCTTTGTACTGCAATTTAAGGATGGTTTGAAAAGTTTCGCCTTCTTTATGTATGTTCAACTCATATCTTTCCTGATACAGCAATTCCAGCCTTCTTTTTAAGTTCGATATACCTAAACCACCTGTTTGCAATAGGTGCACCTGAACATGCGATTGGTCATAAGTATTTGTAGCCTCTATTAACAGCGTATTATTATCCTGTTTTTTAATCGTGATAGCTATTTTGTTTTTACCAGGTTCCTTAAAATTAGAAACATGCTTAAAAGCATTTTCTATAATGGGCAGTATCAATAAAGGCGCTATCAGGAAATTTTCCATATCCGGGTCTATCAACAGGCGGACATCAGACTCTTTCTCCATACGTAATGTCTGGATGGCGACGTAATTTTTTATATAGTGCAATTCCTTATGTAACTGAATTTTATCAGTTGTACATTCATAGAGCTGATAGCGCAGCATTTCCGAGAATTTTTCAACTGAAAGCCGGGCATCCGTATTTGTTTTTTCGATCTGGAAGTAAATAGTATTCATTACATTAAAAAGAAAATGTGGGTTTACCTGTGAACGCAGGAAATTGAGTTCGGTGGTTACTCTTTCTTTTTCTATTTCCAGCAGTTGCTGCTCCATAAAATACCGGTCACTTATTATTTTAATAATGCAGCCTATAGAGATCAGGATGATATCAATCAAAAACATTTGGAACAACAGCGTAAAAACGTAATATAAAGATCGAAAAATTGAGTTCCCCGAAATAATATGATAGGTAAAACCGGCGACCAAATAGGTTAAAATGGCATTTAATGCCGCTAAAATCAACAGATAACTAATAAACAAACCTATTTTACGGTGGTACAGGTAACGTGGGGTAAGCGTATAAGCTGTATACCAGCACACAGGAAAAGCGAGCCCGGTTATCATCATATAACCTACCCACTGTGGAAATACCGGCGTTTTGTTATCATAACTAATAAATAACAAAATAAAGGATATGATCATCCAGGCGAGAACATAGAACAAGTTGTATTTGAGAAGCCATTTGTAAATATTTCTCTTCATCAAAATTCATTTTAGTAATAAAGCAAGTTACGATCATTATCCGAGGTGGCAATTTCACTACGTCAAGTATTTCGACCTCATCATCAAGTATTTAAGACGAGTTATATAATGTAAAAAAAACACTTGCATTGTATACTTAAGTTAGAGTCATAAATCAGGGGCGGCGGCAATACTGCTACATTACCGTGATATTGAATGGACTCTTTACAAAATCCTACATCTATCTACTTTAGTTAATGGTTAATTGGTTGGAAGCTGCCTCAAAAGGGGCGGCTTTTTTTGTGCTTTTTATTGAGGTTATTGAAAGAAGAAAGAATAGCGAAAATCAAGTTTGAGAAGACAAGAAGGCAATAATCAATTAACCCTTAGGCGATTTTCTTCTTTACAAAGCTTAATCTGCAGAGTGTCTTTGTCAAGTATGGTATTCCACTGCATGCTTTTTCCATTGTAATTGATTATGGCCACATTTTCAGTATCCATATTGGCAAATACCAATTTCAAACTATGTTTTTCAGTATTATAAGTGTAATTGGCAAACCTGGCTCTTACTTTATCAAAAATGTATGGATTTGGAGATAAGGATAGTTTTCCGGTTTCTTCGATATAAATATTGCACCAGGAATTGGCGTTGGTTTGCCAGTCGCTACTATTGACTATTTTGCCGTTTCTTTTAAGTTCTTGTACTTTCCATTTGCCTGAAAAAATAGCCGGCTCTTTTGTTGTAACAAAATAAAAAATACTCCCAAAAGCGGCGGCAATAGGCAGAAGTTTTATTAAAGGCTTTAAAAACCCTATACTGACATTGGGCAAATCTGCAGGTTTATTAAAAAACATGGTCTTAAGGTCCTTCCATCGTAACAGCAAAAGATACTGTAAGCCAATTGTTAGGATAAGGGAGTTTCTAAGCGCCCCGGGCGAAATACTATAAAAAAAGTTAATGAGCACGATATTTACCATAACTGGTAGTAAGATAAATACTCCAAGCAAACTGGTTCGGCGAAAAAGCAATAAAATAGCTCCGCCAATTTGAAATGATCCTAAAATAACCGCGAATGTATGTGAGTACCCGAAGTAATTCCACGTAAGATCAAAGCCTGAAAGACTGCCAATGGTCTGATCATAGCGGGAATATAACGGTGCAAATTGAGTTTTAAATATTTTCCCAAATCCGTATAGTGACATTTCGTAAGCTAAGAAATAACGTACAACACCCCTAAGCCAGGCATGCCTTATTTCGGAATTAGCGTGTCCCTTTTTCTCATTACGATGCCACCAAATTGAGTAGACTATTGAGAGAAATATATAAATGACACCGGCATAAAGGGCTTCATGAATAAAATAAACTTCATAATTATTTTTAGCCCTACTGATACTCAACGTACTAATCAGTATAAAAATAATTTCAACCACCGCAATGTAAAGGTAGATACATTCGAAAATCTTACTGAACCAGGAAGATGAGTAAACTGGGGCTGTATTTGACATTATTACGATTAGAAGATTTTAAATAATGATTAATTAAGAATATATGGTTGCCGGTAAATATGGTAAAATACATTTGAACGTAAAAGTTCCGCGGATAGTTATTGGTAAAGTCACTCCGTGGAATCAAACAATTATTCTTAAATTTGCACCTCAA
This sequence comes from Bacteroidota bacterium, assembly GCA_025355225.1. Taxonomy (GTDB): domain Bacteria; phylum Bacteroidota; class Bacteroidia; order Sphingobacteriales; family Sphingobacteriaceae; genus Mucilaginibacter. The sequence continues at coordinate 6,500 of JANYAB010000709.1, read as the reverse complement.
AATAAGATCACTTGCGTAGGTGATTGAATAAAAAAGTAATATTATTAAACACGCCTCAAAAATTCTCTCTTTTTGAAAAGGGATTTAGTTGAGGCAAAATCATAGTTGTAAATGATTAACATAACACTTCCTGATGGTTCCGTTCGTCAGTATGACAAGGGAATCTCTTCGATGCAGATTGCACAGTCGATCTCCGAAGGTTTAGCTCGTAACGTATTAGCCGCCGAAGTTGATGGCCAGGTTTGCGATGCTAACCGCTCCATTGAGCACGATGCAAAGGTAAAACTGCTTACCTGGAACGATACCCAGGGTAAGGCTACTTTCTGGCATTCGTCCGCACACTTAATGGCCGAGGCACTGGAAGCTTTGTATCCCGGTACCAAATTCGGAATAGGTCCAGCCATCGAGACCGGCTTTTATTACGATGTGGATTTTGGCGATCGTGATTTTTCTTCGGATGATTTTAAACATATCGAAGATAAAATAATGGAACTGGCAAGGACCCGGGAGGAATTTATCCGGAAACCGGTTACCAAGACCGATGCCATTGAATATTTTTCGGAAAAAGGTGATGAATATAAGCTCGACCTGATTAAGGACCTTGCTGACGGTACCATCACTTTTTATACACAGGGTAACTTTACCGATCTTTGCCGCGGGCCGCACATCCCCAATACCGGGTTTATTAAGGCAGTGAAACTGATGAACGTTGCAGGGGCCTATTGGCGCGGCGACGAGACCCGCAAACAACTGACACGTATTTATGCAGTTACATTCCCAAAGCAAAGTGAGCTGATAGATTATCTGCACCTGATTGAAGAGGCCAAAAAACGCGATCATCGCAAGTTGGGTAAGGAACTTGAATTGTTTGCTTTTTCTGAAAAAGTAGGCATGGGGCTGCCTTTGTGGCTGCCTAAGGGCACTGCGCTTCGTGAGCGGTTAACAAATTTCCTTCAAAAAGCGCAGACAAAAGCAGGGTACGAGCAGGTTATCACCCCCCATATCGGGCATAAAAACCTTTATGTAACATCGGGCCATTATGAAAAATACGGTAAGGACAGTTTCCAGCCGATACAAACGCCGCAGGAGGGAGAGGAGTTCTTTTTAAAACCGATGAACTGCCCGCACCACTGCGAGATCTATAAAACCAAACCGCGTTCGTATAAGGACTTGCCGGTCCGTTATGCCGAATTTGGGACGGTTTATCGTTATGAACAAAGCGGCGAGCTGCATGGCTTAACCCGTGTGCGTGGTTTTACACAAGATGATGCCCACCTTTTTTGCCGTCCCGACCAAGTAAAGGATGAATTTAAAAAAGTGATCGACCTGGTGCTATACGTATTTTCGGCCTTGGGATTTGAAAATTATACTGCTCAAATATCACTTCGTGACCCCGAGAATAAAGCAAAATACATAGGGTCGGACGAAAACTGGAGCCTGGCAGAGCAGGCGATCATCGAAGCTGCGGCCGAAAAAGGACTAAGCACGGTAGTAGAATTGGGTGAGGCCGCTTTTTATGGCCCCAAGCTTGATTTTATGGTAAAAGATGCACTCGGACGTAAATGGCAGCTGGGAACTATACAAGTTGATTATAATCTTCCGGAGCGTTTTGAGCTGGAATATACGGGCAGCGACAATTTGAAGCATCGCCCGGTGATGATCCATAGAGCCCCGTTTGGCTCATTAGAGCGGTTTATTGCCGTATTGATTGAGCATTGTGCGGGAAATTTCCCTTTATGGTTGTCACCTGAGCAATTTACTATTTTACCGATATCTGAAAAATATGAAGAATATGCAAAAAAACTTTCTGATATATTAAAAGATTCCGATATTTGCGGGCTGATTGACTTTAGGGACGAGAAGATAGGGCGAAAGATACGCGATGCTGAAGTCAAAAAAATCCCTTACATGCTGATTGTGGGCGAAAAAGAAACAGCCGAAGGCCTGGTTTCAGTTCGCAAGCATGGGCAGGGTGATTTAGGTAGTATGACAATTGAAGAATTTAAACAACAAATAATAAAAGAAATAACCGTATAACTTGGCATTAAACAAACCCAATTTTACCAGAGGACCAAGGCCTCCCTTTAAGAAAAAGGAAGCCGAACATAACATTAATGAGTTTATCAGGTCTCCGGAAGTCCGCCTAACCGGCGACAACGTAGAGCAGGGTATCTACAGTTTAAAGGATGCTTTGGCAATTGCCCAGGAACAGGAATTGGACCTGGTTGAGATTTCGCCCAATGCGGTCCCGCCTGTTTGTAAAGTAATAGACTATAATAAGTTTATCTACGAGCAGAAAAAGAAGCTGAAGGAAATAAAAAGCAATGCCAAGCAAACTGTAATTAAGGAGATCCGTTTCGGACCGAACACGGACGACCATGATTTTGAGTTTAAATTAAAGCATGCCATTAAGTTCCTTGAATCGGGCGAAAAGGTGAGGGCTTACGTTCATTTCAAAGGCCGGGCTATCGTTTACAAGGAGCAGGGTGAAATACTATTGTTGCGTTTTGCCCAGGCATTGGAAGATGTTGGCAAAGTAGAGCAATTGCCAAAACTGGAAGGGAAACGGATGTTTTTAACCGTGGCCTCAAAAGGAGCTAAAAAATAGATTCAGGATTATAGAATCAAGATGCAAGAAAAAAACTTGAATCCTGACTCTTGTCTCTTGATTCTTAATAAACAGAATTAATTAAGTAAATATATATAAACACGGTTATGCCAAAAATGAAAACCAATTCCAGTGCAAAAAAGCGCTTTAGTATTACTGGAACCGGTAAAATTGCAAGAAAGAACGCATACAAAAGCCACATCTTAACTAAGATGTCGACTAAACGTAAACGTAACCTTACTCACACCAGCTTAGTATCTGATGCTGACTTAGGTAACGTAAAACGTATGCTTTGTATCGGAAAGTAATTAACAAAATTTTTAACCAGGTATTAGAGTTTACAAGATCCCGAAAAGGACACTCACTACCAAAAAGACAAAAAAATGCCACGTTCAGTTAACGCAGTCGCGTCGAGAAGACGCCGGAAAAGGATCATGGACCTTGCAAAAGGTTACTATGGTTCACGAAGCAAGGTTTATACCGTTGCAAAAAACACAGTTGAAAAAGGATTACAGTACGCTTACCGCGACCGTAAAACCAAGAAAAGAGAGTTTAGGGCCTTATGGATACAACGTATCAACGCTGGTGCCCGCCAGCATGGAATTTCTTACTCACAATTAATGGGTAAATTAACCGCCAAAGAAATTGGTTTAAACCGTAAGGTTTTAGCTGATTTAGCGATGAATCATCCGGATGCTTTCAAAGCAATTGTTGATGCGGTAAAGTAAAAACCACCAAATTAAATATTAAGAAGATCTGCATTTATGCGGATCTTTTTTGTTTGTCTGAACTAAGATCTATAAGATTGTAGGATTTTAGGATTACTTTAATGCTTTGTAGAAAAATCATAGTAATCCTAAAATCCTACGAATCCTGGTTCAGACAAAATTGGGTTTAGTATTTAAATTTGAATTTCTTCAAATCAGGCAAATACTTCTTCGGTCTTTGCAGTTCGTACTGATAGATCACTTGTCCCAGGTTCTTCATAAACGGTAGGCAAACGGTTTTGTATTCGTATTTATTATCGTTGTATATGCCATCTTCATTTGATTGTACCACCGCTGATAAGATGAACTCAACTTTGTTTTTAAAATCGACGATGTAGCCATTGTCAATATCATAACCGTATGAATCGCCGATCTTGTTGAAAATTCGGATATTGGGGTTGATCACCGCCAAACTATCACCGCCATAAAATAGCCACTTGCAATACGCCGGATAATACTCTGGTTGATTGTATTTAGGATGCCTGCTTTCCGTAGGCCACATACTCATATAATGGTAAATGAAGCGGTATTGGTCATCAGTAAGATCATACTGCTGATCTTTTGGGAAAGTTTCAGGAAATAGTAAACGTTTTAATACCATTTGCTGATCGGCAAGTGGATAAATGTTCTTATCCGAAAAATCAAAGGGCCTCATTACCAGCTTATCGTTCTTATCAAGGTAGCCTTTGCCCTGCAGCATATTTTCGGGGTGCATGGGGTAATCTTTTACATCATATTGTGCAGGTTTATGATAAACCAATTGATGGCCTTTATAAAAATCAACTGGGTTGGTATGTTTTGTACTTTCACCACCATCACCTATGGCGAGGCGGCCAATAATACGTGTGCCATTTAACCCGTATTTTTTTAGCTTGTTATTGATCTCCTCCCGGCCAACAAATTCATAAAGACGATTATAGGCATCATTATCACTTACCAATAGTATCTTTTTTATATAGTTATCAATGCTTGGCAGTCCATTTTTGGAGGTGGAATCTTTACTCACTTTTGTTTGCCCCTTAAAAGCACTGTCAGTTATCATTTTGGCTTTTTTATCAAGTCCCTTTATGTGCAGTTCATTCAGTTTTTCTAGTGTAAATATGGCAGTAGGTAGCTTTACCGTACTTGCAGGATAAAAATAATGGTTGGCATTTAGGCGGTAGCTATAAGATGTAAAGTGTGGCAGATTGTTTTCATCCCGGTCAATTTGGGTGTACAATATCTGAACTTCGTTGTGGGTGGGATGATTTAGGATATGGCTGAATAATTCCGGGCGTGATTCAAGCAGGTTCTTCAAAAAAACAGTATCCGGTCGCTGTTGTGCCATGATTTTAAGAGAGGCAATTAATAATAGGATGGTGAAATAAAGTTTCATAGAGGATAAATATAGAAATTAAGTTGATTAGGTTAATTAAGTTGTCTGAACCGCTGATTAAACTGATTTATTGATTTCGCAGATATATAACTTAATCAACCTAATCTAACTTAATCAACCCAATCAACCACTCACATAATCAACCAACACCCTTGCTTTTCTAAAATACTTAACCTAAGTTTGCACCGCTTTAGGTTCTTTTGCGTGTAATACCGTAAAGGATTAAAAGGGAACCAGGTGTAAATCCAGGACTGTCCCGCAGCTGTAAGCTCCATAACCGTCGTCCATTCATGGCCACTGTTCCGAATCTTCGGGATGGGAAGGCAGGGCGAAAGGGGAGTAAGTCAGAAGACCTGCCAGAGCATATATATTATTCATAGCTTTCGGGGATTGAAGCTTGAATGTGAAACTCTGCCGTCGGTGTTTCCATTCCAAACTTTCCATTTCTGTGTGCTGTGGGTTTAAACTCACAACAACATGAAAAAAAATTATTTCGTAGTTGCTGCAAGCCTGGGGCTTGTACAACTGGCGTTGCTTAGTACAGCAGCGCAAGCCCAGGACACTACCCGGGTGCTCAACAGCGTAGTGGTCACTGCCACAAGATCACCTAAAAAACTTTCAGAAATCGGCAGGGTTGTTACAGTAATTTCTGCCGAACAGATTAATCAATCACAAGGTAAAAGCTTGCCAGAATTGCTTAACACAATACCGGGAATTATTTTTTCAGGTGCCGAAAACAGTTCGGGCATTGGCACCGATGTTTATCTTAACGGAGCCTCCACCGGCAATACATTGATCCTTATTGATGGTTTTCCTGTAAACAATGCGTCTTCTATTGATGGGAGTTATGACCTAAATGCCTTTCCACTTGATCAGATCGATCACATAGAAATTTTAAAGGGAAGCGGTTCAACATTATATGGATCTGATGCTGTGGCCGGCGTGATTAATATTATTACCAAACATGCCAAAGGTCAGGGTCTGCATCCTTCGCTTCAACTATCTGGTGGTAGTTATAATACGTTCAAAGAGTCGTTGGGTTTATCGGGGAACGTCAAAAATACTGGTATCACTGTCAACTTATCCAATACGGATTCCAGGGGATTTCCGGCTGTGCCTGATACGAATGGCTTGCAGAAGAACAATGGGTTTCATCAGCGTTCGGTCAGCATAAATCTGAACCAGCAGATTTCTCAAAAATTAACTCTGAACGGTAATTTTCAAACCAGCTATAACACAGGCGATCTGCCTTATGGAGTATTCGATAATGACAAAAACTTCACTTACAAAAACACCTTTTTATTTGGTGGATTAGGGGCCAAGTTGCAATTGAAAAAAGGCACATTAGATTTTAACCTGAGCCAAAACACGGTTTGGAACAACTTTACCAATTTGGGTCCTGATAACGACTCTACGCACCAGGTAACCAAAAATGTTGGGCGCATAACTAATGCAGAAGCTGTTTTTAACTACAACCTTGATAAACATTTTGACATAACCAGTGGCGCCGATTTTAAATACAGTAGTACAAGTCAGTATAGCCTCTACGAGGCAGCTTTTTATCATCCTGTCCCTAATTACAGTACGATCAATTCCGATACAGCACATAATAGTATTACAAGCGCCTATACCTCACTGTTTTTTAAATCTGACATCTTCCACATGGAATTGGGAGGGCGCTATAATCACCACAGCAAGTATGGTAACAATTTTACGTATACAATTAATCCGTCGTTATTGCTGGCCGAAC